>NZ_JACSJK010000005.1:0-207730 GCF_018617035.1 Exiguobacterium sp. s140 | reverse complement strand
TTCCCATGCCGAACACGGAAGTTAAGCGTCTCAGCGCCGAAAGTAGTTGGGGGATCTCCCCCTGTGAGGATAGGACGTTGCCAGGCAAACGGTGGTTCTGGAGCATTCGCTCAAGGGCCGCCGTTTTTTCATATCATCGATTCAGCTTAGTGGAAGAGAGGACGTAAGAAGCAATGGCTAAGAAGATCAAAGTATATGTCGAACCAAATGAAACGGTCAGTGAATGTTTAGATCGAATCAACGAAATGGGTTATCGTCCTATACGCCGTATTGAAAAGCCCGTCTTTGAGCAAACGGGAGCCAAAGATGAACCTGTCCATTCCCATCAATCGATTTTATTTGAATGCGTCTCTAAAGAATCCTAATGCCAAGCCGTCACACAATCTGCGTGACGGCTTTTTTATGTCTCAAAAAGAATGCTCGCGTTCAAAGCATCGATCTCCAAGGGCATCTAGTAGAGTTTGAGCCCGTTTTTCTATCTTTTTAGGAAGATTCTCTTTACTAAAGTATTCAAGAGTCAAACTTTCCCCATCTTCCATGGCGAGCGCTCCATGTACTCCTTTCGCCTGGTATAAATGAATGACACCGTATGTCTCGTCTCCGTTTGGATATTTGAAGTAACCATCTGGACCGGAAAAGACTTGAATGAATTCAAATTGCTCAGCGAAAAGTCCAGTTTCTTCTTTTAATTCTCTTGCTGCGACTTCTTCCAATGTTTCCCCGAGTTCCATCGACCCTCCTGGTAAACCCCAATCAAGCGTATCGGATCTATGTTGCATCAGTACCTCTTTCTTTTGATTGATGACCAAAATGGTCGCTCCCACACTGATGATCGGACGGTTGCCAATCACTTCTCTAAGACTCGATATGTAACTCATCGAACTCCCCCTTTTCAATAGCATACATTATCGGAGAAGATTGTGCTGATAACATCCAAAAAGCGAACGATAAATATTCAGACAATTAAAATGTTCGCAGTTTATTGACATGTTTTCAAAGAACAAGGTACGATAGGCGTGTGAGATAAGAAAAATAAATAGTGCTCCATATAATCGCAAGGAAATGGCTTGCAAGTTTCTACCTGATCACCGATTCTGATCAGACTATGGGGTGTAGCGGACGTGTATTTGTCATGCCTATACCCTAAACTGATTGTCGGTTTAGGGATTTCTTTTTGTAAGGGGGACATTGGGAATGAACGTAGCAGTTGGAGTAATCATGGGAAGTTCATCTGATTGGGAGACGATGAAACATACGTGTGACGTGTTGGATGAGTTGCAGATTCCATATGAAAAACAAGTCGTATCCGCTCACCGTACACCAGACCTTATGTTCGAATATGCTGAAGAGGCACGAGGCAGAGGCATCCAAGTGATCATTGCGGGTGCTGGTGGGGCAGCCCACCTTCCTGGAATGGTCGCTGCGAAAACGACACTTCCTGTCATCGGTGTCCCGGTTCAGTCGAAAGCACTCAATGGAATGGATTCGCTTCTCTCCATTGTTCAGATGCCTGCAGGAGTTCCAGTAGCGACTGTTGCGATTGGTAAGGCGGGAGCAACGAATGCAGGATTATTGGCTGCTCAAATCCTCAGCATCCACTCCACAGACATAACACATCGACTGGATGCATTTCGTGAGAAGAAACAAGAGATGGCGATGCGAGGAACGGAGGAGTTGGTCTGATGAGAATCGGAATTTTAGGTGGAGGACAACTTGGACGGATGATGTCACTCAGTGCGAGTGCAATGGGATACACGACACTTTGTCTTGACCCGAACCCCAATGCACCGACTGCTCAAGTGGCAGATTCAATTGTTGCCTCATTTGATGATGTCGATGCCGCAAAAGAACTCGCTGCTCGTTCAGACGTTGTGACGTATGAATTTGAGAACATCGATACGGAAATGATTGCAGCCATCGAAGAAAAATGCCCACAAGGTATGGACGTGTTGAAGGCGACGCAACATCGCATCTTAGAGAAACAGATGATTGAATCAGCGGGACTACGTGTCGCTCCATATGTTTCGGTACGTACGGTTCGAGATGTACGGCAGGCATATGAGAAGCTCGGCTTGCCGTTTGTCATCAAAACGTGTCGTTTCGGCTATGACGGGAAAGGGCAGACGGTCATTCGGTCGGAACATGACCTTCAGACATTCGTTGAACATTTTGTCGAGCAGGAATATGTCGCCGAAGCTTGGTTGCCATTTGAAAAAGAAATTTCAGTCATTGTGACGAGAGGGTATGACGAAACGTCGACATTCCCAATCAGTGAAAACATTCATCACAACAACATCCTACATTTATCGATTGTACCGGCTCGCGTATCAAATGAGATTCAAGAGGATGCAAGACACCTCGCTCTCCAGCTTGCAGACCATATCGGCTTAATGGGAACGCTCGCTGTCGAGCTGTTCGTCATGGCGGATGGCCGTCTATATGTGAATGAGCTTGCGCCGCGTCCGCACAACTCCGGGCACTACACGATTGACGCTTGTGAAACCTCACAATTTGAACAACACATTCGAGCCGTGACCGGGATGCGCCTCGGACGGACGAGATTGACATCGCCTGTCGTCATGGTCAACCTTCTCGGCGAGCATATGCCACGACTTCATGTCAAAGCATTGCCATCGAATGTTAAACTACATCTGTATGGAAAAGATGAAGCGAAGACAGGTCGCAAAATGGGACATTTGAACGTCCTTGGTGACACGGTCGAAGAAGCGCTTCATACCATCGAACAACTGGCAATTTGGAAGGAGACCGTTTTATGATTTCACGCTACACCCGCCCAGAGATGGCAAACATTTGGACTGATCAGAACAAATTCGAGGCTTGGTTAAAAGTTGAACTTTATGCCTGTGAGGCTTGGAGTGAACTCGGTATCATCCCGAAAGAAGATGTACAAGTTCTTTGGGACAAGGCATCGTTCGATGTTGATCGCATTCTAGAGATTGAACAAGAGACACGTCATGATGTGATTGCGTTCACTCGTGCCGTTTCCGAGACACTCGGAGAAGAGAAAAAGTGGGTACATTACGGATTGACGTCGACGGATGTCGTCGACACGGCACTCTCGTACTTAATCAAACAGGCGAATGATCTTTTAGAAGCCGATTTAGATCGCTTCATCGGTATTCTCGCAGAAAAAGCGAAGGCACATAAGTATGATATCATGATGGGACGTACCCATGGCGTTCACGCGGAACCGACCACGTTCGGTCTGAAGCTCGCCCTCTGGTATGAAGAGATGAAACGGAACAAAAAACGCTTCATGGCAGCTCGCGAAACGATTGAATTCGGGAAGATGAGCGGAGCGGTCGGGACGTTTGCGAATATCGACCCGTTCATCGAGTCATACGTCTGTGACAAGCTCGGTATCCAAGCTGCACCGATTTCGACACAGACTCTCCAACGTGACCGTCATGCCGAGTACATGTCAACACTCGCATTGATTGCCACATCGATTGAAAAGATGGCAACGGAGATTCGTGGACTTCAAAAAACAGAGACACGCGAAGTGGAAGAGTTCTTTGCGAAAGGACAAAAAGGGTCGTCGGCGATGCCGCATAAACGTAACCCAATCGGTTCTGAAAATATGACGGGTCTTGCACGCGTCATTCGCGGTCATATGATGACAGCATACGAGAACGTCCCACTCTGGCATGAACGTGATATCTCGCACTCATCAGCAGAACGAATCATCATTCCGGATGCAACGATTCTCCTCAACTACATGTTGAACCGTTTCGGTAACATCGTGAAGAACTTGACGGTCTTCCCGGACAACATGCGTCGCAACATGGACCGCACGTTCGGAATCATCTTCTCGCAACGGATCTTACTCGGTCTCATCGAAAAGGGTTGGTCTCGTGAAGCGGCATACGACGCGGTTCAACCGAAGGCGATGCAGGCATGGGAAGAAGAGACGATGTTCCGTACATTGATTGAAGAGGACAAAGAGATGGGCGCACTCTTTACGAGTGAAGAGCTCGATGAGTTGTTCGACCCGCGTTATCACGTACGCCGTGTCGATACGATTTTTGAACGCTGTGGTTTGTAATCGTTGAGGGGCGACAAGCCCCTCTCACTTTTAAGGGGGAACGGTTCAGATGAAAGCAATTTATGAGGGCAAGGCGAAGGCGTTATTTGAGACAGAAGAAGCGGGTGTGCTTCGTGTGTACTATAAAGACGATGCGACAGCATTCAATGGAGAAAAGAAAGAGTCGATTGATGGGAAGGGGATTTTAAACAATGCCATCACGACCCAGTTGTTCGAATTGATGCATGACAACAAGATTCCGACGCACTTTATCAAACGAATCTCAGAGCGAGAACAGTTGGTCCGCCGTGTCGACATTATCCCGTTAGAGGTGGTCGTCCGCAACGTCGCGGCCGGTAGTCTAGCGAAACGTCTCGGTTGGGAAGAGGGAACACCGCTCCTCGCACCGATTGTCGAGTTTTATTATAAAGACGATGCGCTTGGAGACCCAATCCTCACAGAAGATCATATTCGATTATTGCAAGTTGCCACACACAAAGAAGTCGAAACATTGCGACAACTCGGGCTTTGGGTAAACGATGTCTTGCTCGATTTCTTTAGTCAACACGGGATCGACGTGATCGATTTCAAACTAGAGTTCGGAAAAGTGGATGGGACAATCATCTTGGCGGATGAAATCTCACCGGATACGTGCCGCCTTTGGGACAAAGAAACGAAACAAAAGCTTGATAAAGATGTATTCCGTCGCGATTTAGGTTCTTTGACTGAGACGTATGGACAATTGTTAACACGCATAGGGGGAAACGGACAATGAAAAAAGTAAATGTGTATGTGACATTACGTGAAAGTGTACTCGACCCACAAGGAGTTGCCGTAAAAGGCGGGCTCGAACATCTCGGATTCGCTGGAGTTGAATCGGTGCGCATCGGGAAAGTCATCGAGCTTCAAGTAGCGGACGACACGACAGAAGACATGGTCAAAGAGATGTGTGAGAAGTTACTCGTCAATACGGTCATTGAGAATTATGAAATCGAGATGGGGGTACTCGCATGAAGTTTGCGGTCATCGTCTTTCCAGGATCAAACTGTGACCTCGACATGTACCACGCGGTAAAAGATGTGCTCGGGGAAGAAGCGGAATACGTGTTCCATACGGAAACCTCACTTGAAGGATTCGATGGGGTCCTCTTACCAGGTGGTTTCTCATACGGAGACTACTTGCGCTGCGGGTCAATCGCCCAGTTTTCACCAATCATGGCTGAAGTGAAACGTTTCGCGGAAGAAGGACGCCCGGTACTCGGGGTATGTAACGGATTCCAAGTGCTCGTCGAAGCGGGACTCCTTCCAGGCGTATTGATGCGAAACCGCGATTTGAAATTCATGTGTAAGACCGTCGACCTCGTCGTCGAAAACAACGAGACGATGTTCACAAGTGAGTACGCGGCACAGGAAACGATTCGCGTGCCAATCGCACACGGTGAGGGCAACTACTACTGTGACGAGACGACACTCGAGACATTGAAGGCAAATGGCCAGATTGCGTTCACCTATAAAGAGAACCCGAACGGATCGGTCGAAAACATCGCCGGCATCACGAACGAGGAAGGGAACGTACTCGGCATGATGCCACACCCGGAGCGTGCGGTCGAAGCGTTGCTCGGTGGGGAAGACGGTAAACGGTTATTCACGTCAATCGTAAAATGGAGGGCACGACATGTTACTTACAACTGAACCGACAGCTACACAAATCCGTGATGAACGGATCTATGCCACGATGGGATTATCGGACGACGAATACGCGCTCGTCGTCTCACTGCTTGGCCGGGAACCGAATTATACAGAAATCGGTCTCTTCTCGGTCATGTGGTCTGAACACTGTTCGTACAAAAACTCGAAACCGGTGCTCCGGAAGTTTCCGACAACCGGCAAGCACGTCTTACAAGGACCAGGAGAAGGGGCTGGAATCGTCGACATCGGAGACGGACAAGCCGTCGCCTTCAAAATCGAGAGTCATAACCATCCGTCCGCGATTGAGCCTTATCAAGGAGCAGCGACTGGGGTGGGTGGAATCATCCGTGACATCTTCTCGATGGGCGCCCGTCCGATCGCTTTATTGAACTCACTCCGTTTCGGAGATTTGAACGAATCACGTGTGAAACATTTATTCGGTCATGTCGTATCCGGCATCGCTGGATACGGGAACTGCGTTGGCATCCCGACTGTCGGTGGGGAAGTCGCTTTTGACCCGGCTTACTCAGGAAACCCGCTCGTCAACGCGATGTGCGTCGGCTTCATCCGTCATGAAGACATTCAAAAAGGAATCGCAGAAGGTGTCGGAAACTCGGTCATGTACGTCGGAGCGACGACAGGGCGTGATGGAATCCATGGTGCCACGTTCGCTTCTGAAGAACTCGGAGAAGACGCGGACGAGAAACGTCCGGCCGTCCAAGTCGGGGACCCGTTCATGGAGAAACTTTTGATCGAAGCGTGTCTCGAAGTCATCAAACATCCTGCGCTTGTCGGGATTCAAGACATGGGCGCAGCCGGATTGACGTCATCGTCAGCAGAGATGGCATCAAAAGCAGGGATGGGAATCGAGATGAACCTAGACCTCGTCCCACAACGTGAGACAGGCATGACACCTTACGAGATGATGCTTTCGGAATCGCAAGAGCGGATGCTTCTCGTCGTCAAAGCTGGACATGAAGACGAAATCGAAGCAATCGTCACGAAGTGGGGACTTCATGCAGTCAAAGTTGGGGAAGTCATTGAAGAAAAAGTACTTCGTCTCGTTCATCAAGGGGAAGTCGCGGCCGAAGTACCGGTCGACGCACTCGCCGAAGACGCTCCTGTCTATCATAAACCGTCTAAAGTTCCAGCATATTATGAAGCTTTCCAAGCGATGGAGCCGGTCACACCGATCGTCGAAGACGTGATGGCGACATGGAAAGATGTCCTTGCGATGCCGAGCATCGCCTCGAAACGTTGGGTGTATGAGCAATATGACCATATGGTACAAACGTCGACAGTCGTCGTACCGGGTAGTGATGCCGCGGTCATTCGCATTCGTGAGACGGAGAAGTCGCTCGCGATGACGACGGACTGCAACGCAAAATATGTCTATCTCGACCCACGTGTCGGTGGAGCCATCGCTGTCGCGGAGGCGGCGCGAAACATCGTCGCAAGTGGTGCAGAACCACTCGCTTTGACGGACTGCCTCAATTTCGGGAGCCCGGATAAACCGGAAGGGTTCTGGCAGCTCGATCAAGCCGTCGAAGGAATGGCAGAAGCGTGTCGTACGCTCGATACGCCGGTCATCGGTGGGAACGTATCGCTTTATAACGAATCGAACGGACAAGCCATCTACCCGACACCGGTCGTTGGAATGGTCGGACTCATCGAAAAACCAGAACATATTACGACATCGTTTGCGAAACAAGCGGGAGACGTCGTCTTCTTACTCGGTGAGACAAAAGCAGAATTTGGCGGAAGTGCCCTTCAAATGTTGCAAGACGGAAAAGTGAGCGGTCATGCACCGACACTCAATCTTGAAGAAGAACGTCAGACACAAAAGGCGTTGCTTCACGCTATCCGTGAAGGCCTTGTCACGGCGGCGCATGATGTATCAGAGGGTGGTCTTGCGGCAGCGTTACCGGAACTGGTCTTTGGAACAGGGTTCGGCGTGGACGTGACGATTGACACAGATCTCGTGACGGCGCTATTTAGTGAATCCCAGTCACGTTTCCTCGTGACGGTCGACAAGGCACATGCCGAGTCATTCGCGAGCATGACGAACGGAACAGCAATCGGGACAGTTACAGAAGCATCGACTCTTGTCGTTCGCGCAAGCGACCGCTTGATTGAAATGGACGTGAAAGAGTTAGAGCGTGTATGGGAAGGAGCTATTCCATGTTATATGACATCCGAGGCATGAACGAGGAATGCGGCGTCTTCGGTGTGTTCGGTCACATCGAAGCGTCACACCTAGCCTATTACGGACTTCACAGCTTGCAACACCGTGGCCAAGAAGGAACGGGAATCGTCACGGCAGACGGAGAGCGTCTCCACGCGAAACGTGGACTCGGACTCGTCACAGAAGTGTTTGACGAAACATCTCTCGACGCACTCACCGGGAACCATGCGATTGGGCACGTCCGCTACTCGACGGCTGGCGGCAACACGTTAGAGAATGTTCAACCGCTCCACTTCAAGTCGTTGACTGGCGATTTGGCGATGGCGCATAACGGAAACCTTGTGAATGCGAACGAATTGAAACATATGCTCGAAGCGGAAGGCGCGATTTTCCAGACGA
Source organism: Exiguobacterium sp. s140 (assembly GCF_018617035.1). Classification (GTDB taxonomy): domain Bacteria; phylum Bacillota; class Bacilli; order Exiguobacteriales; family Exiguobacteriaceae; genus Exiguobacterium; species Exiguobacterium profundum. The sequence goes on along the minus strand of NZ_JACSJK010000005.1, from coordinate 199,413 downwards.
CGTCCGACACGGAAGTCGTGGCCCACCTCATCAAGCGGAGTCGCGGCAATTCGTTGAAAGAACGGATCGCTGACAGCTTGGCCCGTCTCGTCGGGGCATTCGCATTCCTATTCTTGACGGAAGATGCACTGTACGTCGGTGTTGACGTGCATGGGTTACGTCCACTATCACTCGGACAAACCGAAGACGGGGCTTACGTGTTCGCTTCAGAAACGTGTGCGTTTGACGTCGTGGGGGCGACGTACGTACGGGATGTGGAGCCAGGAGAATTGCTCATGGTCACGAATGAAGGCATCACGTCAGAGCGATTCAGTGAAGCGGCCGTCCGTGCCATGTGTTCGATGGAATACATCTACTTCTCAAGACCGGACTCCATCATCGATGGCATCAACGTGCATACGGCACGTAAGGCCATGGGGAAAAAGATGTTTGAAGAAGCACCGGTCGAAGCAGATGTCGTGACAGGTGTGCCGGATTCAAGTATTTCCGCGGCAATCGGTTACGCTGAGGCGAGCGGAATCCCATACGAAATGGGACTCATTAAAAACCGTTACGTCGGACGTACGTTCATTCAACCGTCCCAGGAATTACGGGAGCGCGGCGTGAAGATGAAGTTATCAGCGTTACGCGGTGTCGTAAACGGGAAACGCGTCATCATGGTCGATGATTCCATCGTCCGAGGAACGACGAGTCGTCGAATCGTTTCGTTACTCCGGGAGGCAGGCGCGACGGAAGTGCATGTGCGCATCACGTCACCACCGATCAAACATCCGTGTTACTACGGAATCGATACATCGACCAAGGAAGAGTTAATTGCGGCAACCAAATCCGTTGAAGAAATCAGAGAAGAGATTGGTGCCGATTCACTAGCGTTCCTCACATTGGATGGAACGGTCGAAGCCATCGATCGTCCATTCGAAGGAGCACTACGCGGGCAGTGTGCTGCATGCTTCACGGGACTTTATCCGACTGAACTTGCAGAACTCGTGACAGAGACAAAGGCTTAAGGGGGAAATGCAATGAGCGTTCGTTATGAACAAGCGGGTGTGAATTTAGAAGCAGGGTACGAGGCCGTATCCCGTATGAAACGTCATGTTGCTCGGACAATGCGTCCGGAAGTGATGACAGGACTCGGTAGTTTCGGAGCGATGATTGACCTCGGTTCGATGAACATGAAACACCCGATTCTCGTGAGCGGGACCGACGGGGTCGGGACGAAACTGAAATTGGCGTTCGCGCTCGACCAGCATGACACGATTGGAATCGACTGCGTCGCCATGTGCGTCAACGATTGTCTCGTGCATGGAGCAGAACCGCTCTATTTCCTCGACTATATTGCGACCGGGAAAGCAGAACCGGCTAAACTTGAGCGAATCGTCGCCGGTGTTGCGGAAGGATGTGTCCAAGCCGGTTGTGCGCTCGTCGGTGGCGAAACCGCTGAAATGCCGGGGATGTATCCGGATGGCGAATATGACATCGCTGGATTTGCGGTCGGTGTCGTGGAGAAAGAAAACTTGCTCGACGGTTCGACGATTCAGGATGGGGATATCGTGCTCGGACTTGCCTCTTCAGGCGTCCACTCGAATGGATTCTCGCTTGTACGTCATATCGTTGAATCACAAGGTCTTCATTATACGGATGAGATTGCGATGCTCGATACGACACTCGGGAACGCCTTGCTGTTGCCGACACGGATTTATGCCGAAGCGGCGAAAGCGGCGATTTCGACAGGGAAGGTTCAAGGGATGGCACACATCACAGGTGGTGGCTTCTATGAGAATGTCCCTCGCATGTTGCCAGAAGGTCTCGGCATCACGTTCGATACCTCGAGTTGGCCGAGTCTTCCTGTATTCGACTGGCTCGAACAAGTCGGGAACATCTCGAAGCAAGAAATGTTCAACGTCTTCAATATGGGAATCGGGTATATGATCACGGTACGAGCTGAAGATGTAGAACTTGTCGAAGCGGCGCTTGAACGTGTCGGGGAGACTGCGCACCGAATCGGGAAAGTCGAGAGTCGTCCAGGCATCCGGATTTCAGGAGTGGACCAATGAAACGATTTGCCATCTTTGCGTCAGGATCGGGAAGTAACGCCGAAGCAATCTGGCAAGCGATCGCCGATGGTCATTTGTCTGCTGAATGTGTGTTGCTCGTGACGGACAAACCAGAAGCTGCTGTTCTCGATCGAGCGGAGCGTCACGGGATTCCGAGTTTTTCGTTTACACCGAAGGCGTACGCGTCAAAAGAAGAGTTCGAGGAAGAGATTCTCGTCCTGCTCCGTACGCTTCGTGTAGACTATATCGTGTTGGCGGGGTATATGCGCTTGATCGGTAATGTGTTACTATCCGCATATCCGAATCGCATTCTAAACATTCATCCATCGCTTTTACCCGCTTTTCCGGGTAAAGACGCGATCGGACAGGCGCTTGACGCCAACGTACCGACGAGTGGTGTGACCGTTCATTATGTGGATGCGGGGATGGACACGGGTCCGATCATCGCACAGGCGTCTGTCGAGATTGAAGGGTGTGACCGCACCGAGGCGACGCGTCGCATTCAGACGATCGAGCACCAACTGTATCCGCGCGTATTACAACAAGTGTTGAATCAACAGGAGGTTTTCAAGTGAGAGCATTATTAAGTGTTTCTGATAAAACGGGAATTGTCGAACTCGCGACCGTCTTGCATGAGGCGGGCATCGAGCTCATCTCAACAGGTGGGACCGAGGCTGCGCTTCAACAGGCAGGATTGCCAGTCAAGAACATTTCGGAAGTGACATCGTTCCCTGAAATGTTAGACGGCCGTGTCAAAACGTTGCACCCACTCGTTCACGGGGGCTTGCTCGGACGTCGCGACCTCGATACGCATGTCGCACAAATGAAAGATCATCACATCGAACCAATCGATTATGTCGTGGTCAATCTGTATCCGTTCAAGGAGACGATTGCGAAAGAGAATACGACATACGAAGAAGCGATTGAAAACATTGATATCGGTGGACCGAGCATGTTGCGTTCGGCTGCGAAAAACCATGCGAGTGTCACCGTCGTCGTGGACCCGAGTGATTATACACTCGTCGCCGAGGAAGTACGTGGAGGCGGTACATCGTTTGAAACACGTCAACGTCTTGCGACGAAAGCGTTCCGACATACGGCTGCCTATGACGCGTTGATTGCTGACTACTTAGGTCGTCAAATCGGCGAAACGTTCCCAGAGCAGTTGACGGTCACGTATGAAAAAGTTCAAGACCTTCGTTACGGAGAGAACCCACACCAACAAGCGGCGTTTTATAAGACACCGTTATATGACGGGATGACACTTGCGAATGCGACACAGCTTCACGGGAAAGAGCTCTCGTATAACAACATTCAAGATACGAATGCAGCCCTTGAAGCACTCAGTGAATTGACTGAGCCGGCGGCAGTCGTCGTCAAGCACATGAACCCGTGCGGCGTTGCAGTCGGACGGACGATTTCTCAAGCGTTCGAACGTGCCCATGCGGCCGACCCGGTCTCCATCTTTGGTGGAATTGTCGCCTTAAACCGTGAAGTCGATCTTGAGACGGCAGATGCCCTTCGCAACATCTTTTTAGAGATCATCATTGCCCCATCCTTTAGTGAGGCAGCGCTTGACCGATTGAAAGAGAAAAAGAATCTTCGGTTGTTGACGTTAGATATGGGACAGATGACAGGCATGCGCCTTACGGCTGTCGCCGGAGGATTGCTCGTACAAGACGGGGATGACATGACACTCGATGATGCCTCATGCCAAATCGTGACGGATCGTCGCCCGACAGCAGCGGAATGGGAAGATTTGAAACTTGCATGGCGTGTCGTCAAGCACGTCAAATCGAACGCGATTGTCGTCGCAAAAGACGAGACGACGATTGGAATCGGTGCCGGACAGATGAACCGCGTCGGTGCAGCGAAAATCGCTTTTGAACAAGCCGGGGAACGCGCGTCAGGCGCGGCTCTCGGAAGTGATGCCTTCTTCCCGATGGCAGATACGGTCGAAGCGGCAGCGGCAGCGGGCATCACGGCCATCATCCAACCGGGTGGGTCGATTCGTGATGCCGAATCGATTGAAGCGGCAAATCGCCATGGCATCACGATGGTATTCACATCAGTCAGACATTTCAAACACTGAGAGGGGTTTGCGTCATGAACGTATTGGTCATCGGTCGAGGAGGGCGCGAGCATGCGCTCGCGTGGAAGTTGAAACAAGATGGGCATCACGTCTTCGTTGCACCGGGCAACGACTTCATGGAAGGGATGACGTGCGTGTCGATCCATGAAACAGACGTGGAGGCGCTCGCCTATTTCGCAGAAGAGAACGAAATCGAATGGACGATTGTCGGACCGGAGTCGTCGCTCATGGCAGGAGTCGTGGATACGTTCCGCGACAAAGGGCTGAACATCTTTGGACCGACGAAAGCGGCTGCCTTACTCGAAGGGAGCAAGGCGTTCGCCAAGGAAGTCATGATGGAAGCCGGGATTCCGACAGCGGCATACGAGGCGTTCACAGAAGCGGAATCGGCGCTTGCCTATATCGAGAAGTTAGGGGCACCACTCGTCGTCAAGGCGGACGGATTGGCTGCCGGTAAAGGCGTCACGGTTGCATTCACGGTCGAAGAGGCGGAAGCTGCCGTACGTGATATTTTCACGACGGATAAATTTGGCCAACAGTCACAAGTCGTCATCGAAGAGTTCCTCGATGGGGAAGAGTTTTCGCTCATGGCGTTCGTCTCGGGAGAGCGTGTCATTCCGATGATCACCTCGCAAGATCATAAACGTGCCTATGACGGCGACAGGGGACCGAACACGGGTGGTATGGGCGCTTATAGCCCGATGCCACATCTTTCAAAGGACGTGTATGAGGAATCGGTGAAGACCGTATTAGAACCACTCGCGCAGACGATGGTCAAGCGAGGCACTCCATTTGAAGGATTCTTGTACGCCGGTCTCATCTTGACGGCAAATGGACCAAAAGTCATCGAATTCAACGCACGTTTCGGTGACCCGGAAACAGAGGTCATCTTGCCGAACTTGAAATCGCCGCTCCTGGACGTGATTGAAGCGGTCGTTCGACAAGAATCGTATTCGGTTGAGTGGATTGACGGATACACGATGGGTGTCGTCATTGCGGCCGAAGGGTATCCGGACCGACCGATCACGGGCCAGGTGTTATCAGGATTTGAGTCGCTTCCGAAAGATGTGCTAGTCTTCCATGCCGGCACGACAAAGAAGGGCGATCAAGTCGTAGGGAGCGGAGGTCGTCTACTCGTTGTGACGGCGACGAAGCCGACACTGCTTGAGGCGAAAACGGCTGTGTATGCGGCAATTTCACAACTAGATTTACCTGAAACGTTCTATCGATCGGATATCGGGGCGCGAGCGTTTGAACACATTATTTAAAGGATGGGTCAACCCATCCTTTTTTTCATGCGAAAAAAAGGAAATGCCGATATCCTGTTCTACAATAATAAAGTAGCTTGAAGAAGGAGGGTGGTCGGCCTGCGTGTTCAAACAAAATTATTTATTGCGATAGCCGTGAACATCGTACTCTTCATCGGTGTCATTTTATTCGTCATCAAACCGTATTTTGTAGAGAAAAGTATTGAACAGGACAGGGCGATGACCCGCGATCAAATCGAAAGTGTGTCAGAAGTGTTCGCCAATCACCGACTTATGCTCGAGCGGATTCTTGTCGATTGGTCAGTTTGGACGAATGCCTATGATTTTGTTCAAAATCAGAATGAAGCATTCATTGAAAACAACATGGGGGAAGAGACACTCGAAAACTTAGGGGTCGGCGCAATGATTTTCCTCGACCGTGATCGAAAGGTCGTCTACTCGGAGTTTACTCAATTTTATGAATTGGATCGTGAAGAGGACAAAGAGATCTTCACGAACGACTTGATCCGTTACGTCAACTCGTCAGGAATCAAACAAAGTGCGGTGTATGGCACCGATTTCGGTCCGGTCGTCTTCATGAGTCATCCGATTTTGAGAAGTGATGGGACAGGAAAGCCGGGTGGGACGCTCGTACTCATTCAAAAAATCGGTCCAGACTTCATGGCCGCGATGAGTGCCCAAGCAAAAACGAAATTATCGATCAGTCCTCTTTCACACCGGCAGTTGACGGTCGATGAAGACAATCAATTTGCACGTGTCTCGTTACCGCTTCAATCCGTCTATCAAGATGCGAACTGGGAACTCAACTTCTCGGTGAAGCGAATGTACTATACCAATACACAGACCATGTTAGAAACGGGGATGCTCGGGCTGCTTGTGCTCGGTCTTGGTCTATTGTTGACACTGTTTTGGTCGGTGAATCAAATTGTCACGAAACGATTGATGGGCATCGTCAACGAACTGAAATGGATCACGAAAGAACGGAATAGTCGGTTACGGATTCAGTTGCATCCAAATCAACAAGACGAGATTGAAGAGATGGCGATCAGCATGAACGAGGTGCTCGATGCACTCGAACAGACACAAAAAGAATCGTTGACGCGTGCCTTCCGAGATTCTTTGACCCGTCTTCCAAACCGATTGGCGGTCGAAGAGATGTTCGTGAGCTTACCGGAAACGACCCGGTCGATTGGAGTGATGGGAATCGATTTCGACAACTTCCGACGGATCAACGATCAATTTGGTCAGCGTATGGGAGATGCGATGCTGACGTTCTTTGCCTCTCGATTGATGTTTTATAAAGAGGATGGCTTCGTTGCAAGAATCGGAGCGGACGAGTTCATCTTGATTCATCCGGAATGGACGACCGAGGAGCTCATGATCATCGCCAATCAATTGGTGAAAGATTTGCGCGAATGGGGTTTGAAGCAAGGGATGAACCATTTGACCTTGAGTATCAGCATCGACGAATTGACTGGACCGACGCATCATTCCTATGAGGTGATGATGGCGCGACTCGATGTCGTCTTACACGAAGCCAAAGCATCCGGGAAAGATCAGATTCTTTCCTATCAGGAGATTAAAGATGGGAGTCATTACTTGCAGGCACTCGAAATGGAACGTGATTTACGTCATGCGCTGCGTCATGATGAGTTCGAACTTTATTACCAACCAATCGTCTCACCGCAGCCGTTTCAAGTTAGAGGAGTCGAGGCGTTGATTCGCTGGCACCATCCACAGAAAGGATTCGTCTCTCCCGGCGTGTTCATTCCGGTTGCGGAGCAACTCGGGCTCATCTCAGATGTGGGACGTTGGGTGCTTGTGCGCGCCATCACCGAGATTCAAGAGTACGCAGAGCGACTTGACTTATTTTTATCCATTAACGTCTCGAAACGTCAGATTTTAGACGGCTCGTTTTTAGAAGCGTTGGAGGAAACGATCGCTAAGACAGGATTTCCCCCACACCGGTTGCATGTGGAAATCACAGAGAGTGAAGTCGGTGGGAATGTGTATGAACTTCAACAATTCATTCAAGCGTTAAAGGCCATCGGTGTCAAAATATCACTTGATGACTTCGGTGTCGGAACATCGTCGCTTTCATACTTGCAATCCCTGTGTCTCGACATCGTTAAAATCGATCAAAACTTCGTGAAAGGGATTCCGGAGAATAAATTTGACCGCGCGCTGTTAGAAGGGCTATATCAAACTTTCCAAACGCTTGGACTCGAGATTGTCACGGAAGGGGTCGAGCGACCGGAACAGCTTGCGTTCGTATTAGAATATAGTGGTTCGCTCATTCAAGGTTATCATTACAGTAAACCGATTCCGGTCAATCAATTGCATCTGTACTTACGTAAAACCGTCATGACTCAAATTTGATGTAGGTGACTCTTCATAGGAAGAGTCGCCTTTTTTGTGAAAAATATATGTGAAATTTGTTACAATAGGGAACATAACTTGCGACCCATTCAGAGAAAAGGTAAACTTGAAACAGGTAAAGAAAACGCTTTCAAAATTATTCTTTTATAGCTTTGAAAGGGAAAAAGGGAGGATTGGGTTCGATGCCAACAAAAAGAACGGCGCGGGCACCGTGGTCTAAAGTGATGATTCGTTCACAACTTGAAGTCGTAGATCGATTGCGGCCACCTTCGCTCGTCTTACAAAACGCAACGTATTTGAACGTCTACGTAAAACAATGGAGAACCGCGAATATTTGGATTGAGGGAGATCGCATCGTGTATGTCGGTCCAGACTTACCAGAATCAGCGGTCGAAACGGTCGATGTGACAGGAAAGTATATTGTACCTGGGTATATCGAGCCTCACGCTCATCCGTTTCAATTATACAATCCGGCGACGTTGTCAAAATATGCAGGAGAGCGTGGAACGACGACGCTCGTCAATGACAACATGCTGCTTTTTTTACAAGAGAAAGAGCAAGCGTTTGCGCAACTCGATGCGATTCAACAATTGCCGACGAGTACATATTGGTGGGCCCGTTTGGATACGCAAACGGAGTTGGACCGGGAGAGCGTGGCTGTCGACTCGGAACGCATTCACGAGTGGTTTAACCATCCGGACGTCGTCATGGCAGGTGAATTAACGGCATGGCCGCGCGCCTTGAAGGGTGATGATGAGATGCTTCAGTGGATGCTTGACGCCGAGACGTGCGGTTTGCCGGTCGAGGGGCATTTTCCGGGGGCGTCGCCGAAGACATTGACTAAAATGGCGTTGATGGGAGTACACAGCGACCATGAGGCGATGACGGCGGAAGAGGCGTTCAATCGATTGGAACTAGGTTATACGACGACGCTTCGACATTCCTCGATTCGTCCGGACCTGCCGGAGATGATCCGTGATCTATTGGCAAATGGACTGACGGCGTTCGACCATCTCATGGTGACAACGGACGGTTCGACACCGGGCTTTTATGAGGACGGCATGCAGGATGCTCTTGTCCGCATTTTGATCGAAGCGGGATTACCGGCTATCGAAGCCTACCGGATTGTCTCTCATAACGTGGCTCGTCACTTTGACCTCGATCACATTTTAGGGGCGATTGCGCCAGGCCGTATCGCGCACTTGAACATTCTAGATGCCATCGAGGAACCGCGTCCGACGGCTGTGATTGCGAAAGGGCAATGGATTTATCGTGATGGGGTATCGCTTTTCCCGAACGAATTAGTGGAAGCAGTCCTCAATAAGATGCCGTCGACAGACGTTTCAATCGAACTGACGCCACAAGACCTATCTTTCAGCATGCCCGTCGGACTCGACATGATCAACTCAGTCATCATGAAACTGTTTAAAATTACGCATGACACGGGTCAAGATGCATTGCCGCGTGATGGAGACGAATCGTTTCTCATGTTGCTTGATAAAGAAGGGAAATGGCGATTGAACACAGTCTTGAAAGGTTTCGCCCGAGATTTTGGTGGACTTGTCAGTTCGTACTCGATCAGTGGAGACTACTTGATTCTAGGGAAATGTAAACAGGATATGTTACTGGCGTTCAAACGAATGAACGAGCTCGGAGGCGGGATTGTCCTCGTAGACCAGGGCGAAATCGTTGCCGAGATCCCGTTACCACTCTGTGGGATGACGTCGACGGAGCAACTCGAAACACTCATCGATCAAGAGAAACAGCTGCGAGACGAGCTCATGGCGAGGGGCTATCAGTTCGAAGATCCGATTTATACATTACTATTTTTAGCATCTACCCATTTGCCATATGTTCGGGCGACACCTCTCGGCATTTACGAAGTCATGAAGAAACAAGTACTATTTCCTGCGATTTTGCGATGAATAGTTGAGTCCGGGGCGCCCCTGCTTTAGAATGAGAAAGAAGTATGAGTAGAGAGGATGCTTGCGGATGCAACTCGATAAATTACGAGGTCGAGAGCTCGATCAATTGTTTGAAGCGATTTTGAAGCTCGAGACACTCGAAGACTGTTATCAATTATTCGAAGATTTAGCGACTGTTAATGAAATTCAAGCACTTGCGCAACGACTTGAAGTGGCGCGGCAAATTCGTGAAGGAAACACGTATCATAAAATTGAGGATGCGACAGGCGCCTCAACGGCCACGATTTCACGTGTGAAGCGATGCTTGAACTATGGGACAGGTGGATACGATCTCGCTCTTGAACGTCTACAACAAACAAAAGGTGACTCGTAAGAGTCATCTTGTTTTTGATGGAGGGGAGTGGCGAGATGCAACAGAAATTCATGAAACTGAACTTACAATTGTTCTTTCGAAGTTTAACACCGGTCCAAACACTCGTGTTAATTTATAGTGCGGCAGCGATTTTATCAGTTTTGCTCCTCGCCTTACCAATCGCCCATAAGCCTGGAGTGACGATCACGTTTACCGACCTTGTCTTCTTTGCGGTGAGCTGTGTCAGTGTCACCGGCCTGACACCGATTGTAGTCACCGATACCTTCTCCACGTTCGGCTTATTTATCATTCTGTTCATCGTCCAAGTGAGCGGTGTCGGATTGATCAGTTTGCACGTCATCATGTGGATCTTACTTGGGAAACGGATTGGGTTTAGGGAAAGACAACTGATTTTACGCGACCAAAACCAGACGTCCATGTCTGGTATTGTTAAATACATCACGGAAATCGTGATCACCGTTATCGCCATCGAGGCGGTCGGTGCCGTCGTGCTCGGGGTCCATTACTTAAATTATTTTGATACCATCGGAGAAGCCTTCTTACAAGGATTGTTCGGGTCGATCAGTGCGACGACGAATGCCGGGTTTGACATTACGGGAAGTTCGCTCGCGCCATTCCGTGAGGACCCATTCGTCATCTTTACGCAAATCGCGCTCATGACCGGTGGTGCCATCGGATTCCCGGTGCTTGTAGAGATTCGAACGTACTTGGTGAGCCGAATCACACGGAAACGTCACACGTTCCCGAGTCGATTCTCGTTGTTCACTAAATTGACGGTCTCAACCTTCTTTATTTTGATTGCCGTCGGTACGGTCGGCTTGTTCATCTTTGAATACAATAATGCCTTTAAGGACTTGCCGCTCTGGTTGGCACTTTCGGATTCGTTGTTCCAATCCGTGACGACACGAAATGGTGGTCTATCGACGGTCGATGTCAATCTATTCTCTGAAGCGAGCATGTTGCTCCTGTCCATCCTGATGTTCATCGGGGCATCTCCATCGTCTGTCGGTGGGGGGATTCGGACGACGACGTTTGCTGTAGCCGTTCTCGCTGTCATCGCCTTCATTCGCGGGGACTCGTCCATTAAAATTTTCGGTCGTGAAATCGTCCTTGAAGATATTTGGAAAGCGTTCGTGATCATTACGGTTTCGCTTGCCGTGTTACTATCAGGTGTCATGGTCATGGCTTATTTTGAGGATGCTTCGTTGACACGAATCTTATTCGAGGCGTGTTCTGCGTTCGGGACGACGGGTCTATCCGTCGGATTGTCTTCCGAGTTTAGTAACGTTGGAAAATGGGTGTTGACGATTCTCATGTTCATCGGCCGAATCGGCGTCATCGCCTTCATTCTCATCCTGCAACGGAGACAACCGAAGCGGATGTATAACTATCCAAAAGAATCAATCATCTTAGGATAAGGAGATTGTCATATGAAAGCATTTTGGATCAACTTCGGATACGTCTTCATTGTTCCGGTTCTTCCGTTTATCGCCATCGTCAATGGAACGGCACTCTGTTCACCGGACTCGCCGCTCCTTGACATACCGGTGCTCGGATTCTTTTTAGCGAATCCGCTCTGGTTCGTTCCTGTTTACGGTCTATTCGCCTTGCTTGTTGCGAAATGGTTGACGGATCGGGAACGGAATCGTACGGCACGTTCGTGACTTGCTTCGGCAAGTCTTTTTTTGTTGGAGAGATGCACGGGAGGAAAAAAATCGATACACTATAGAAGGATTCGATAGGAGGGAATGAGTTGGAATTTCAGACGTGGCGACATGTGTTTAAACTAGATCCGAATAAGGAGCTCACAGATGAGGCGCTCGAGGCGCTCATCCATTCGGGGACCGACGCCTTTTTGATCGGGGGAACGGATGGGATTGATGCAGAGAATACATTTGCGCTTTATGCGAGAGTCCGAGATGCCGGGATTCCAATCGCACTTGAGATTAGCCATCCTAGTCAAGTCATCCACGGATTCAATCATTACTTCGTGCCCACCGTGCTGAATGCAGGAACTCCGGAATGGATCATTGGTCATCATGCCCGTGCGTTTGAACGATTCGGCCATTTCTTTGATGCTCGTCTTGTCACGGCTCAAGGATATCTCGTCTTAAACCCGGAGGCGAAAGTCGCTGACGTGACGGAAGCGCGATGCGATTTGACGATCGAAGAATCCGTGGCATACGCGGAAGTTGGACATCACTTGTTCCGTCTTCCCTCGCTCTATATCGAATATAGTGGACGACTCGGGAATCCTGATGTCGTCAAAGAGATTCGTTTGGCGTTACCTGATGCACATCTCTTTTACGGTGGTGGCATTGAGGGAGAAGAGACGGCACGATTAATGGGTGCACATGTCGACACGATTGTTGTCGGCAATATCATTTATGAAGACTTAGCTGGAGCACTTGCGACTGTACGAGCACTCCGATAAAATAAGAACAAACGTTTGGAACAAGGAAGGAAACGATTATGTATAATCTTAGCGAAGAATTAGTTAAAGGGATGAACCCGGAACAAGCAGAAGCGGTGAAGCATACGGATGGCCCGCTGTTGATCATGGCGGGTGCAGGGTCTGGGAAGACTCGTGTCTTGACCCATCGTGTCGCCTATTTGATGGCGGCGAAGCAAGTGGCACCGTGGAACATTTTAGCGATCACGTTCACGAATAAGGCAGCACGAGAAATGAAAGATCGGATTGCCCGTCTTGTGGGTGGTGTCGCCGAAGACATTTGGATTTCTACATTCCACTCCATGTGCGTCCGGATTTTACGACGCGATATCGATCGCATCCGCTATGACAGGAGCTTTTCCATTTTAGATGCCTCGGATCAATTGACAGCAATCAAACAGGTGTTGAAAGAATTGAACCTCGATCCGAAGAAGTACGAACCGCGTACCCTTCTCGGGATGATTTCAAATCATAAAAATGAGCTGCGTACGGCGAAAGATGCGGCTGCCCTCGTCGGGAACAATCCGTACGAGCGAATCATCTCGGACGTCTACACAGCGTATGAGAAAAAGTTGAAACAAAACAATGTGCTCGACTTTGACGACTTGATCATGAAGACGATTCACTTATTTCAAGAAGCACCGGACGTGTTGGCGTTCTATCAGAAGAAATTCAAGTACATCCATGTCGATGAGTATCAGGATACGAACCGTGCCCAATATACGCTCGTCAAACTTCTCGCACAGGCACACGAGAATTTATGTGTCGTCGGGGATTCGGATCAGTCCATTTATCGTTGGCGCGGTGCCGACATCGCCAATATCTTGACGTTCGAGAAAGATTATCCGAGCGCCCATGTCATCTTGCTCGAACAAAACTATCGTTCGACGAAACGGATTTTAGAGGCGGCGAACGGTGTCATCCAAAACAACGCTTCCCGGAAAGAGAAGAACTTGTGGACTGAAAATGATGAAGGAGAGAAACTGTTGCTCCATGTCGCATCGGATGATCGCGACGAAGCGTTCTTCATCATGAACCAGATGAAAGAGCTGAAGATGGAAGGGATGGACTACGGACAGATGGCGGTCCTTTATCGGACGAACGCTCAATCACGTGGACTCGAGGAGATGCTCCTCAAATCGAACATCCCATACAAAATGGTCGGCGGGACGAAGTTCTATGAGCGAAAAGAGATCAAGGACGTCCTCGCATACTTGCGATTGATCGCCAACCCGGATGAGGACATCTCGTTCGTTCGCGTCGTCAATGAGCCGAAACGCGGAATCGGTGCCGCGACGATTGATAAACTAGGTGACTTTGCAGATATGCAAGGCGTCTCACTTATGGATGCGATTCGTGACATCGAATTGTCAGGCATCGCCCCACGCACTGCGACGAAACTCGCGGACTTCCGCCAAATGATGCTGGATTTACGGCAGATGGCGGACTACCTCTCCATTTCAGAACTCGTCGAAGAGGTATTGAAGAAAACAGGATATGAAGAGATGCTCAAAATCGAGAAGACGCTTGAAGCGGAAAGCCGACTCGAGAACTTGCAAGAGTTTCTGTCGGTCGCCCAAAACTTTGAGAAAGAGAGCGATGAACAGACGCTCGTCGCCTTCCTTACCGATTTGACGCTCGTCTCAGACCTCGATTCACTCGATGAAGTCGATGAGTCGCATCAAGTCACGTTGATGACGTTGCACTCGGCAAAGGGACTTGAATTCCCGGTCGTCTTCTTGATTGGAATGGAAGAAGGACTTTTCCCGCACAGCCGTGCCTTGAACGACGAGGAAGAGATGGAAGAAGAACGTCGTCTTGCGTATGTCGGAATCACCCGTGCCGAGAAGCGTCTCTATTTGACACGTGCCCAGTCACGGATGCTATATGGTCGCTTCCAAAACAACCCGGAGTCGAGATTCTTGCATGAGTTGCCGGAAACGTTGTTGGAGCGGTCCGGTAAGGCGAGAAAACCGATGCCGTGGAACCCGGTCGAGTCACCAGGGAAGTTACCGGTGAATGGCTTTAGTTCGAAACCGAAGCCGAAACTCGCCCAATCGTCCGGTGCCGAAACGGTCGGATGGAATGTCGGCGACAAAGCGAATCATAAAAAATGGGGACAAGGGACGGTCGTACAGACACGTGGTGAAGGCGACCAACTCGAAGTCGACATCGCATTCCCGGAAGTCGGGATCAAGCGCCTATTGGCTAAATTTGCCCCTATCGAAAAAGCGTGAGGTGAGAATATGGAGATGGCAGAACGCGTAGAAGAGCTACGTCAAACGTTAAATCAATATGGTTACGAGTATTACGTACTCGACCGTCCGAGCGTGCCGGATTCGGAGTATGACCGATTGATGAACGAATTGATTCAAATCGAGACTGATTATCCTGAACTTCGAACACCGGATTCTCCGACGCAACGCGTCGGAGGGGCTCCGCTCGACGCATTCGTCAAAGTGACACATGACACGCCGATGCTCTCGCTCGGCAACGTCTTCTCGAAAGAAGAACTCGTCGAGTGGGTGGAGCGAATTGAGAAAGATCTCGGCTACACGCCGACATTCGTGGCAGAACTCAAATTTGATGGTCTCGCTGTCTCGTTAAAATATGAGAATGGCCGCCTCGTTCGTGGCGCGACGCGTGGGGACGGGACGACGGGGGAGGACATCACGCAAAACTTGAAGACGATTCGTTCCATCCCTCTCCGATTAAATGAGGACGTGACGTTTGAAGTGCGAGGTGAGGCGTACATGCCGAAACGTTCGTTTGAACAATTGAATGATGAACGAGAACGTAACGGCGAGCCACTTTTCGCAAATCCGAGAAACGCTGCTGCCGGTTCACTTCGACAACTCGACTCAAAAATTGCGGCGTCAAGAAATTTGGCGTTCTTCGCATACGGTTTGGTGTCGCAAGACGATCTCGTCGCGTCACATGACGAATCACTCGATTATTTGAAACGACTCGGTGTCGCAGTGAGCGGAGATTATACAACATGCCAGACGGCGGATGAACTGTGGGATTACATTGAGACATACGTGACAAAACGGAGTGACCTCCCATATGAAATTGATGGGATTGTCATCAAAGTGGCCGGTTATGAAGAACAAGAACAACTTGGTTTCACCGCTAAAAGTCCGCGCTGGGCCGTCGCGTACAAGTTCCCGGCAGAAGAAGTCGTGACGACGATCGAGGACGTCGATTTTAGTGTCGGTCGTACGGGGAAGGTCACACCACGGGCACGATTTGCCCCGGTTTCTGTGGCAGGTTCGACCGTGACGTATGCGACGCTTCACAATGAAGATTTTATAAAGGAAAAAGATCTTCATATCGGTGACCGAGTCGTCATCAAAAAAGCAGGAGATGTCATTCCGGCCGTCGTATCGGCACTGGCGAGTGAACGGAGCGGGGAAGAGCGGGTGATTGAATTCCCGACGCATTGTCCGGCGTGTGGGTCGGAGTTGATTCGACTCGAAGGAGAGGCGGATCATCGTTGCGTCAATCCGGAATGTCCGGCTCAACTGCTTGAAGGACTCATCCATTTCGTGTCGAGACAAGCGATGAACATCGACGGGCTCGGCGAGAAAGTCATCACGCAGCTTCACGAAGCAGGGCTCGTTCACAATGTGGCCGACCTGTATCGCTTGGACCGAGATGATTTACTTGGACTCGAGCGCATGGGCGAGACGTCAGTGACGAACTTGCTCTCGGCAATCGAACAGTCGAAGCAAAATTCATTGGAACGGGTGCTCTTCGCCCTCGGGATTCGACTCGTCGGACAAAAGGCCGCTTCTTTAATTGCAGAACGGTTCGAGACGATGGAGGCAATCATCGCGGCGACAGTCGAAGAATTGACAGCCATCGATGGTATCGGGACTAAAATGGCAGAATCGATCGTTCTCTATTTCGAAAAACCGGAAGCACGTGAACTCGTCAAAGAACTTTCAGAATCGGGAGTCAATCTTTCCTTCAAAGGAACGAAACGACCAACGACGGAAGGAGCACCGCTCTCTGGGAAGACAGTCGTATTGACGGGGAAGTTGCATGAGATGACACGTGGCGAGGCTGGGAAACAGCTTGAACTTCTCGGAGCGAGTGTAACGGGAAGTGTAAGTAAGAACACAGACTTGCTCGTCGCCGGTGAAAAAGCAGGTTCGAAGCTGGCGAAAGCGGAATCTCTCGGAATTGAAGTATGGGATGAGGCAAAACTGCTCGACTTTTTACATGAACAAGCATAAGACGTTCGCTTCGGCGAACGTTCAGCTTGTTGACAAATAACATGTTCGAACTCGTCCTTCCGGCGCCCACGCTTTCCTCAGGCAATCCCGGAGCCGCATCGCGACCTAGGTCGCTGCTGGGTCTCCCTCGGATTGCTTTCCTGAAGGAGTCGGGGCGCCGTCGGGCGAGCAACGCAAACGGTCGTCATCTGGCGGCCGTTTGTCTTTTTCTAAGGTCACGACAGCCGAAGAAAAAGCTCGGTATTTACTTTGAATCGATGTTTTAGGGGAAAGGGAAGGTAAACGCCGAGATCATCCTCCTCGGGCCGCTGTTCAACATCCGTTCCGTTCGTCAGACCGTGAAGGATGGATGGTGTCGACTTGTTGATCATTAGATCCGCCCTCTGTGTGTTCTTCTCACACCATTATATGGGACGAAGGACAAAAGGTGACCAAGAACGGGCAGGCGAGACTTCTGAGGGAATAGCAAGCAAAGGGAGACCCAGCAGTGACGCAGTCGCGATGCGGCTCCCTGCTTGCCCCTAGGAAAGCGAGCCGTGTCCGGATTGTGCATAAGACTTATACTTTGTCTACAGTCTGGACGTTCGCTTCGGCGAACGTTTTTTATTTTTCGGAAATAAATGGGATTGAGCAGGTTCGCACAAGCGTGTGAGGGGTATAGATTAACTAAATCAAAATGCTAATATATTTTTGCGAGAGAACCCTTTGACATCATGACGTTCACACACACATTCCTCTCATTCCTCTACGTGGTGAACGTCGTCATCGGAACGATTGCGATTCGAGCGCTTGTTTTCACCTTAGAGGAGGGACCAACATCATGACACACAACATCCAGCGCTTCGTTGCCGTATTTACCATCCTCATGTTCCTTTCAACCTTATTTGGGGTGCCTACCGCCAAAGCGGACACGACCACGTTCCGGTATATTCAAGTGAATTTGACAGATGAGGAAAGCGAAACATTATATGAATCAAGTCTCGTCTATGAAGGAATCACGTATTACGGGAGCCGTGAATCAGCTGACGTTTGGCGATTTATGATTGATGCGGAAGCAGTAGACGACTCGTTGATTGACCTCATCACGCTCTACAATGCGGAAGGTGTACCGTATACGTTTTCTCCAAACACCATCACGGAAGCCTATCCTGTCGAAGAGGAAGAACCGCCTGTTGTCACAGAACCAGATCTATCAGAAGAAGTGACGCCACCGGTTGAACCAGAACCAATCGTCGAAGAGCCGACGACTGAACCGACGTTACCGAAGCTCGCCGTTGAAGCAATCAATATCGCCGCAGTCGACCGAGCCGTTGTCGGAGGCGAAATATCGTATACGTTCATTGTAGAAAACACAGGAGACACGCCGATGACGGTGACAGAATTCTCTCACGAGTATGTGAGCGGAGACATCGATCATCAATCAATCGAATCGTTCAATCAACACGTATTTGATCGTTTGCATGAATTAATAGGAGAAGACGGTCTCTTGCCGGGGGAACGGGTGGAAGTGACAGAAGTCTTATCGATTCCGACCGGATATTCGTTCGACGCACATCCTGAAATCGGCAGTGTCTTTCAAGTGACCGGGCTGGATGAATTCAACCGGGTCGTCACATCAGAAAGTCAACAGATAATCCTTTTACAAACACCAGACTTCACCGTGAATGCGACGGTTGAGAAGGCGACCGTTCAACCGGGAGAGCCCGTTCGCTATACGTATACGGTCACCAATCCTTCGAAAGTCACCTTGTTTTTAGCGGACGCGATGCTCACATGGCCAAGCGGTGCCTTGACAGAAGAAGAACGAAACCAGGCAAATCAACGATTCACGGAGCAAGTCGAAGCAATTCCTACCTTCAGAGACGGACTCGGTCCGGAAGAAGAAGTGACGTTCTCGTTTGAGCTTCCGCTCCTCCCATCTTATGATGTGAGAGCCGGGGCTGAATTGATTCAACGTGCCACATTCATCTTCGAGGTGGATGAAGGGATCAGGGTTACTCGCTCCGTTGACGTACCGGTGGCGGTGAAGCAACCTGTTCCGGTAAAAGAAGAGCCAAAACAAGACGCTAACAAGCAGAAGACAGAGGTGAAAGCCACACCACCTGTCGTGAAAGTCATCGTCAAAGAGAGTGGAGCGAAACGAGTCGAGCACATCGATGAAGCCGATCCCTACGCACAAGGCGTACTTCCGATGACAGGCGAAGCGGATGATCTGTGGCACGTCATGCTCGGTACACTTCTCTTCGCGTCAGGACTCCTACTGTTGATTCGTCGCAACCACCCGTCAACGAAACCATAAATCGAAATCCCTTCTCGTTCATCCGAGAAGGGATTTGTTCTGATTCCGCTTCGATACTTTTTTCGTGGAACGATTTTGTTATAATGGACAAAGTGAAATAGGAAACGATGTTCAAAGGAGCTAGACATAGATGAAATGGAAACAACTCGTCATCCCGACAATCGCCTCGGCGCTATTGTTGAGTGGATGTTCAATGAAAATACCGATGGGTGAAGAAGAAGCGACACCAACTGGGGACGAAACAGCGGCCGAAGGCGTCACACAAGCGATTGAAGCCCGTGACTCATACTATCAGATGGTCATTCCGTTCAAACCGGCGGCAGCGAGAGGACTCGCCCAACGTCAAGTCAGTTCATCGTTAGAACTCGAAGAAGTCGAACTCGGTCTGATGCGTCACTCAACGGACGCGTTCGACCCGGAAAAGTTCGCTTATCAAGAGGGACAGCTGTTGAACGCGGAGGATGTATCTCGTCTGCTCGCACGGAAAGATAAAAGTAATGAAGGGTTGACCCCCTTGAACCCGGCTTATGCGGATGGCAAGGCAGAAGTCGAAGACGACAAGTTCGTCGATGCGAACAAGAAATCACCGCTTTATTTAGCTTCGATTGTCGAACAAAATTACATGACGAAAGAGGACAGCGGGTACCAGGTTGGGGGCGTATCGTTTGCACTTATTTTGAACCGTGAATATGTCTTCCAAGCACCGAACTATGGTCCGACATATACCGTCAAACTCGATCAAAAGAAAGTAATCGCAGAAGGGGAACGTATGGCGAACGAACTCGTCTCCCAATTACGAAAGCGTGAAGACTTCAAGGACCTCGATATCAATGTCGCGCTCTATATGAAATCGACACAAGGTTCACCGACACCGGGGAACTATATCAAGTCGGCCTTCGTTGGGACGGCGGATCAAGTCAAATCGGGCGACTGGAAAGCGATCGATGAGAAGTACTACTATTTCCCGTCGACATCGGCGACGTCTGACGTACGCGAGGACGCTCAGAAATTTACGCTCTTCAGCGATCGGATTGCCGACCTTTTCCCGGACTATAGCGGGATGATTGGGAAGGGCTTTTATCAGAACGGAGATCTATCGAGAATGGAGATTGATATCCCGATTCAGTTTTACAGTCGCGCTGAGCTCGTCGGCTTCACACAACACGTGGTCGGCTTGCTCGAAAACCGTTGGGAATATAGCCGGAACGTTCCGGTTCGTATCAACGTGACGTCACTTGGCGGAGACCCTGAAGTGACGATTGTGTTTGAGGACGGCATGGATAGCCCGAAAGTCTACTTCTAATCGAGAAGAGGTTCGTTTTTTGAAACGAATCTCTTCTTTTTTTCGTATGAAAAGTGAAAGGATTATCTTTGACCTTATTTGACCAATTGAGTAGAATAGAGTTAACAGAAACGGGAAAGGGATAGGTGAGGTGAATCCATATGGCTAAAAACTATTACGACGAGCTCGGTGTCTCCAAGGAAGCGACCGAGCAAGAGATTAAACGTGCATACCGGAAACTGGCGAAACAATACCATCCGGACGTCAATAAAGACCCTGGCGCACAAGAAAGATTCAAGTCGGTCCAGGAAGCGTTTGACGTATTGAGCGACCCAGAGAAAAAGGCGAACTATGATCGATACGGTAGCCCGGATGGACCGTCGTTCGGACAAGGGTTCGGTGGCGGTGGAGAGACTTACGGGGAAGGCTCGTCACAATTCGAAGATCTATTCCGACAATTCGGAGGCGGATCGCGTACGACCTCTCGGACTTTCGGATTTGAAGATATGTTCGGAAGCTTCTTTGACCAAGCAGTCGAGGAAGACTTGGATGAGACTGTTCGTGTCAACATCCCGCTCAGTCAATTGACGAAAGAGTCGAAAGTGAGTCTACGTCTTCAAACGGGTACCGTGAACGTCAAAATTCCACAAGGTGCCTACGAAGGTCAGAAGTTGCGGTTGAAAGGAAAAGGTAGCCGCGTCGGACAATCGGGAAACCGAGGAGATGTATATGTCGAACTTCACTTTGCGGATGACGATACGTATCGTCGTGAAGGAGAGCATATCGTGACCGTGAAACGATTGCGTCCGCTCGACTTTTTAGACGGGGCGAGCGTCATCGTTGCCACGCTCGACGGGGGACGCGTGAAGCTGAAAGTGAAACCGGGAAGCCGTCCGGGACAACGGATGCGGATCCCTGGTCGCGGTGTCATGACCGCCTCGAAGGTGCGGTCGGACTTATTCGTCCAACTCGAGGTCGACCTGCCTCTTGATGAGACGTACCGTTCTGTTTATGAGCAAATCGAACGTTAATGAATAAGGAGGAATCGTGATGGACTTTAATCGTTTTACAGATAAAGCACATGAATGCATTGTCAGTTCACAGGCGTTAGCGAAACAATATCATCATAGTGAAATCAATGAGTGGCACGTCTTGGCGTCCATGATTTCGCAGACGGACGGGATCGCGCCGTTGCTGTTTCAAAAAATGGAAATCAACGTGTCTGAGATTGAAGGCGAAGTCGCACTTTCTTTAAGAAATGCACCAAAACTTCAAAATCCGACGACACCGATGATTTCGGCTTCTTTGCTGAACGTTCTAACGACGGCGGAGCGAGAAGCGACAGGGATGAACGATGAATACGTATCGGTCGAACATATTTTACTCGGCATCTTGTTGAACAGTAGTCAAGCACAGGCGATGCTCGAGCGAAAAGGGATCACAGAAGACCGTCTCCGTGAGGCGCTCGTCGCCGTACGAGGCAATCGTCGGATCACTTCGAAGTCGCCTGAAGCGACGTATGACGTCTTGACGAAATACGGACGAGACCTCATTCAAGAAGTGAAGACCGGGAAAATCGATCCGGTCATCGGACGGGATAGCGAGATTCGTCGTGTCATCCGGATTTTGAGTCGGAAAACGAAAAACAACCCAGTCCTCATCGGGGAACCGGGTGTCGGGAAGACGGCGATTGTCGAAGGGCTCGCCCAGCGTATCGTTCGTGGAGATGTGCCGGAAAGTTTGAAAGACAAAACCATCTTCAGTCTCGATATGAGTTCCCTCGTTGCCGGTGCGAAATATCGTGGGGAGTTCGAGGAACGTCTACAGGCAGTCTTGTCCGAAGTGAAAGAAGCGGAAGGCACCATCATCCTCTTCATCGATGAACTGCACACGATTGTCGGTGCAGGGAAGTCGGAGGGATCGATGGATGCCGGGAACATGTTGAAACCGATGCTCGCCCGAGGCGAACTGCATTGTATCGGTGCGACGACACTTGACGAGTATCGTCAATATATCGAGAAGGACCCGGCCCTCGAGCGGCGTTTCCAACAAGTACTTGTCGCTGAACCGGATGTCGAGGATACGGTTTCCATCTTGCGCGGTTTGAAAGAACGCTTCGAGATTCACCACGGGGTACGCATCCATGACAATGCGCTCGTCGCAGCGGCTGTATTATCCAATCGCTATATCACCGACCGTTTCATGCCGGACAAGGCGATCGATCTCGTCGATGAGTCGTGTGCAATGATTCGGACGGAGATGGAGTCGATGCCGGCTGAACTCGATGAATTGGTCCGTCGGGTCATGCAGCTTGAAATCGAAGAGGCGGCTCTTAAAAAAGAGAGCGATGCCGCTTCCATGAAGCGACTTGAGGCGCTTCAGCAGGAATTGGCGTCACTTCGTGAACAGTCTGACTCGTTACGTCTCCGCTGGGAGAATGAGAAGGAGTCGACGCACCGCGTACAACAAATCCGCGGAGACCTCGAGAAAGTACGTCTCGAGTTACAAGAGGCAGAGAGTCGTTACGATTTGAACCGGGCCTCGGAACTGAAATACGGACGAATCCCGGAGCTTGAGCGAGAACTCGAAGAAGCGGAACAGTTGGCGAGTTCGGTGACACGCGAACTCGTGCGGGAAGAGGTGACGGAAGAAGAAATCGCCGAGGTCGTCTCAAAATGGACGGGCATACCGGTGACGAAACTGACAGAAGGAGAGCGGGATAAGCTCCTCAATCTAGAAACGGTCTTGCATAAACGCGTGTTCGGACAAGATGATGCGATTCGTCTCGTCAGCGATGCGGTCATTCGGGCGCGTGCTGGCATCAAAGATCCGAATCGTCCGATCGGCTCATTCCTCTTCCTCGGACCGACGGGGGTCGGGAAGACAGAACTCGGGAAGGCGCTCGCAGAAGCGATGTTTGACTCAGAAGACCATATCGTTCGCCTCGATATGAGTGAATATATGGAGAAACATGCCGTGTCGCGTCTCGTCGGAGCGCCTCCTGGCTATATCGGATATGAGGAAGGCGGCCAGTTGACCGAAGCGGTTCGCCGTAACCCGTACTCGGTCCTCTTACTCGATGAGGTCGAGAAGGCACATCCGGACGTCTTCAACATCTTGCTACAATTGCTCGATGATGGTCGATTGACTGATTCGCACGGGCGCATCGTCGATTTTAAAAATACAATCGTCATCATGACGTCGAACATTGGGGCGGACATCTTGCTCGAGGCAGCGAGAGATGGTGTGATTGATGAAGATGAGGAGCGTCAAGTGCTCGATAAACTCCGTCGCCATTTCCGTCCTGAGTTCTTGAACCGGGTCGATGAAACGATTTTGTTCCATCCACTCACGAAAGATCAAATCGGTCAAATCGTCGAGAAAGCGGTCGGACGGATGAGCGAACGGCTCACGACACGCTCGATTCATATCGAGATCACTGACGCAGCGAAAACGTTCGTTGCCGACGAAGCGTATGAACCTCAATTCGGTGCCCGTCCAATCAACCGTTACGTACAACGGACGATTGAAACGAAACTTGCCCGTAGCATCCTCGCTGGAGAAGTCGAGGATGGTCAAACGGTCATCATCGATGTCGAGAACGGGGCGTTAACGTTACGCCCATCGACGGCCAATGCATAAAAGAGGAATCCACAACCGGATTCCTCTTTTATGTATGCCGATGTTTTCTTCTCAAAATCAAATAACTGATGCCTATAAAAATGAGATAGAGCACCGTTCCGAAAAATAAGTTGAGTACCCATGGGATGGTTCCCATAAATATGGCGCGGGTCGCTTCTTGAAACCAGAGCAGTAACCAGAAGAATAAGCCAAGACTTGTTGCGAGTAGCGTGTAAAATCCCATCATGCCTTGTTTCGTCAATCGCTTGATTCCGAACCCGAGTAAAGTCGTAACGATAAAAATTGTACCCAATCCAATATAGAACAATCCGTCAATCGGTAATGACTGCACCTACGTGGCTCCCTTCTCATCATATAATTCAATCTTACACGGAGAGGGAATAAATGGGAATCTTTATTGTGAAACGAGGGGACGTTCCGGCTGATAGATGCAGTACGGTTCCGCCTCCTTATAATCGCCAGTGACCGCATAGGCTCTAGCCCGCGAACCACCACATAGATACCGATACTCACAATACCCACACTTGCCATGATGAGTGTCGGGATCACGCAGCGCCTTGAACGTCGGATGGTGACGATAAATATCAGCGAGAGGTGTCGTTCGGACGTTTCCGCAGGTGATCGGTAAAAATCCGGACGGCTGGACATCCCCTGTATGTGAGATAAAGACGAATCCGTTGCCGTCATTCGTTCCGCGAGGTGCCTTCGCCAAATCGTCATGGGGATGTCCGATTGGAGGAAGCCCTGCTGTCCGGCGGCGCTGATTTTCTTGGCGGGCGACCCTCCGATAAAATTGGGCTTCCGTCGTCGAGATGATGAAGGGTGCCGTCTCTTGTAGGGAGAACGCCCATTTCAATACTTCCTCATGTCGCTCAGGTGTAATGGGTTGTAACAGGGATCCACGTCCAGTCGGCACGAGGAAAAAGAGCGTCCAGACGGATACGCCGAGGGATTCTACGAGTTTCGCCATTTCCGGTAATCGATTGACGTTGTATTCGGTCACCGTCGTATTGATTTGAAATGACATTCCCTCCTCTCGGAAATATGAGATTCCTCGAATGGTACGGTCGAAACTGCCACGTGTGCCGCGGAAATAGTCATGCGTCACGGCGTCCGGTCCGTCAATGGAGAAGGCCCAACGTGACAAACCAGCCGCTTTCGCTCGTTTCACGGCATCGTGAGTCACTCGAGGTGTGGCGGAAGGTGTCATCGAGACGCGCATCCCGAGGGAAGAGGCGTATGCGGTCAATTCAAATAAATCTTCACGCATGAGAGGATCACCGCCCGTAAAGACGAGAATCGGGTTATCCATCGCATGAATCTCGCGAATCAATGCCTTTCCCTCTTCCGTATCGAGCTCGTTTTCGTAACGGTGAAATTGTGCCTCTGCCCGGCAGTGGACGCAGGAGAGCGCACAGGCCCGTGTGACTTCCCAAATGACGATGAACGGATTTTCGTTATAGTCGATGTGTTTCATACCGTCACCGCCTGTCGAAGATGTAAGTGATCGACTGCCCGTTTGGCAGAATCGACGCAATCAGGTAATCCGACTCCATGAAGTATGGCACCACACGCCTCGACGCCGTCCCACTTCAGAAGTGCTTCTTCGAACGCGCAGACGTCCTGTTTATGACCGACTTCATATTGTGGCATCGTTTGAATGTGTCGTTCGACTTTCGTGAAGAGGGGAGTCCCGACTTTTTGAATGCGTCGAAGCTCGCTTAAAGCGAAGTTTGCGATTTGATCATCCTCTTCATGGAGCAGGGACGGGACATGTTCTGAACCGATATACATGCGGAGCAATGCTTTTCCTTTAGGAGCTAGGTGTGGCCATTTTTTATGCATCCAGCTACAAGCGGTCAAGGCGTTTCCTTCCGATTTGGCGATGACGTAGCCGGTTCCATCTAACGCATCCACATCTGACTCGTCGAAGGCGGCGAGTACGGTCATCGAAGAGGTACGTTTTAACGATGACAAGCGTTCGGCTTCTGGGAATCCGAGCAGAGGTCCGAGTGCTTGTGGGGAAGTCGCAAGAATGATGCCGTCAAACTGTTCGACCGTCCCATCGGCAAATGTGACTTCATGAGGTCGAACGGATTGAACAAGCGTCTTTAACATGAGTCGATCGATTGACGGACGGAGCGCCTCGACGAGTGCTCCGAGTCCTTGCTCAATCGACAGGAACTTACCAGTCTCGGACGGCTTTACACCAGCTTGGACGGGAGGAGTGAGTGCTTTCATTCCGAGAATCAGACTGCGAGTTTTTTGTTCAATCGTGATAAACTGAGGGAAAGTAGACTCGATGCTCATGTCTTCGAGTGTCCCGTTGTAAATCCCGGACAGAAGCGGTTCGATCATCGTATCGACGACTTCTGAGCCGAGTCTCGTCCGAAAGAAACGGTCGAGCGAGATATCCTCTCCTGCATACACGCGTGGAATCACGAGATCGAATCCGGCGCGAAGTTTTCCTCTCCAAGTAAAGAGATCCGTTTTGACCATCGGCCAAAACTTGGTCGGGATGCCCATGACCGATCCGGCCGGCATCTGTCTCAGTTGCTTCCGTACGTAAATGTAAGAAGTCCCGGTTCTGGAGCGGACGAGTTGATCTGCGAGACCGAGATCCGTAATAAGTGATGTCAAGGTCGGCTTCCGTGCCATATAACCGTCGGGTCCAGTCTCTAACGTAAACCTATCCCGATAAATGGTCTTGATTTTTCCACCGAGATGGTCCTGCGCCTCGATCAATGTGACATGAGCTCCGGCTTCTTTGGCATAATAGGCTGCGGCAAGTCCGGTGATGCCACCTCCGATAATCGCGATTCGATTCAATTGATTCACCCATTTCTCTGAAATTGTTGTCGTCTTAACGGTACCGGGAATGTTGACGGAGATATAGGATAAGTGTCACGGAGTTCTAGACAAATTTGTCACGAATTCGAAAGGGGACGATGGAATGGCTTCCTTCCTTATCGTTGCGACGCTTGTGGTGGTAGGCATAGCTGGGTTTATTCTGTCGATGAATCGACATGGAGAAAAGTTGGTTGGAGACGAGGAAAGTCCACCGATGATTTGGGCGGATGAAGACTGGTATAAAGATGATGGACCACCAGACGGGTAATATGATAAGATGACCCGGTTGAAATTTGATGGAACATGAGGTGATGGAATGAATGTACTCGAACAACAGTTGAATCACTTGGTTGATGAGTGTCGTCCGTACACGGCTCAAGGGAAAGTGGCGGATTATATCCCTGAACTCGCACATGTGAAAAACGATTTACTCGGGGTGGCAATTTGTTTGCCGGACGGTACGTATATTCATGCGGGGGATGTTCATCACAAGTTTACGATTCAGAGCGTATCGAAGGCGCTCACCCTTTGTTATGTACTGATGGAGTTCGGGGAGGACTATGTCTTTTCGAAAGTAGGGATGGAGCCGACGGGGGACGCATTCAACTCCATCGCCAAACTTGAGGAAACGGTCCCGTCAAAACCGCTCAATCCGATGATCAACGCCGGAGCGTTAGCGGTGACGAGTATGATTTTGGGGGAGACGGCAGAACTCAAAATCTATCAGTTCCGCCAGTTTTTAGCGACGTTATTAAATCGCTCGGTCGAGGAGGTCACGTACGACGAAAAAGTCGCCCGCTCTGAATACGAGACGACCGACTTGAACCGTGCCTTGCTCTATTTCATGCGTCACCATGGAATTGTGGAAGGTGACGTCGATGAGATCATTGATGTGTATACGAAACAGTGTGCCATCGAGATTGATTGTTTTGATTTGGCACGAATCGGGCGTGTCTTTGCAGGGAATGGAGAAGATCCGGATACGGGCGAAGAGTTGATTCCACGTCGGGTCGTCCGAATCGTCAAGGCCATCATGACGACGTGTGGCATGTATGATGCATCGGGTGAGTTCGCTGTCCGGGTCGGTCTTCCGGGAAAAAGTGGGGTATCGGGTGCCATCTTGGCGGTCGGGAACCACGAACTGGATTTGAATAACGTCGGGTTTGGCATATTTGGTCCGGCACTTGATTCAAAAGGAAACTCGATTGCCGGAATGAAGTTGTTGGAACTATTGATTGAGCGCTATACATCTCGCTAAATCGATAGGTGCTCCACGGATGCATCGAGTTCCTGCTGTAATGTTTCAATTTTTCGGTCGTATGCAGACTGTAGTTCAGCTGGAGGGATGAAGGCGCGCCAACGCTTTAACAGTTGGTCATGATCGTTCATCTCACCGAGTTCAGTTTGCATCTTTTTTAACGTGCGGACAGTGTCCATCGAAGCATCCGATTCATAGCTTAGCAAGTACTCATGTAAGTAACGTTCGCGTTTGACGGCTAAACGGACTTTATGGAGTGCTTCAAGCTGTTCTTTTCCATCGGATTGTTCGTGATAGACGCGTACACGTTGCTTGCGCTCGCTTTTCGCCTTTTCTAACATCGGAGAGGCGTTCGTTTTTTTGAACGCACGAAATAACGGTCCGCCGATGAAACGACGTACTTGTTGATCGAGCGACGGGGTCATTTTTTCACTGACGCGGGTCGAAAGGATCGTCCGTGCGATGGCACGTTCTGTCTCCATCGCTTCAAGAAACGCATGGTCGAGTTCGGATTTAGAATCAAACGTTTCGATGAGGACGTCGAGGTCGCGCACATGACCGAGTGCCTCCATCAATTGTTTGAGTTGTCGGAACGTCGCCGGCTTCGTTTCATATAGTTGCATAAACGTGATCAATTTCCGTAGATGAACGCGAGCGCGATGAATATCCTCGGAATTGTTGAAGGTGAGGGCTTCCGTCACATAGTGATTGAACGTGTTCCACGTTTCCAACAGTTCAAATTTAAGCTTTTCTGCATGCCGTTGATTCATGATTATAAGTTCCTTTCTGAAAAAGAGATGAGGGTTGTCCATGTACCAAACACATTCATTAAACGAAAAAATCAAACTGTTCTTCACGATTTTCTTTCCAATTTTAGTCACGCAAGTGTCTTTTTATTTGATTAGCTTTTTTGATACCGTCATGTCCGGACGGGCGGGTGCCGTCGATTTGGCAGGTGTCGGAGTCGGTTCAAGCTTGTGGATGCCGGTGTATACCGGACTGAGTGGAATCTTGCTGGCGGTGGCCCCGATCGTGTCGCAAGCGCTTGGTGCGCGAGACCGTCAACAGATTCAACGTACCTTGTTTCAAGGTATCTATTTAGCCATCATGCTGAGCGTAATCACGCTGACGTTGGGCTCACTCCTTGTGCCGATGGCGATCGAGAGCATGGGGCTCAGTGTAGAAGGGAAACGAATCGCGACGCAATACTTGCTTGCCCTTGGATTCGGCGTCTTGCCGATGTTCCTGTTCAATGTGCTACGCACGCTCATGGATTCCCTTGGCAAGACGAGAGTCTCGATGATCCTCATACTATTAGGGTTACCCATTAATGTCGGATTAAATTACATCTTCATCTTCGGAAAACTAGGTGTGCCGGCGTACGGAGGTGTTGGAGCGGGAATCGCCTCGAGCATCACTTACTGGCTACTCTTCTTCATGGCCTTCTTCTTCGTGAGAAACGGGAAGCCGTTCCGCGAATACAAGTTTTTACGGACGACCGAACGGATGGTCTGGCTCCGACAAAAAGAGTTGTTACAACTTGGGACCCCAATCGGGCTCGCCATTTTCGCCGAAGTCAGCATCTTTGCGGCGGTCACGGTATTGCTCAGTTCATATGGTGACCAAATCGTCGCGGCTCACCAAGCGGCGATTAACTTTGCCTCGTTCGTGTACATGTTGCCACTTTCGGCATCGAGCGCGTTGACGATTGTCGTGGGGTATGAGCTCGGCGCGAAACGACTGCAGGATGCCGTCCGCTATGCAAAAATCGGGCTCGCGCTCTGTCTCGGTGTCTCTATCTTTTCGGGTGCTTTTTTGTTTTGGCAAAACGAGCGGGTCGCGGCCATTTATACGAATGACCCGACGGTCGTGGACCTTGCAGCGCACTTTATGATTTTTGCTGTATTCTTCCAATTGTCAGATGCCGTCGCGGCACCGATCCAAGGGATATTACGTGGCTTTAAAGACGTCAACATCACGCTCGTCCTTTCACTCGTCGCTTATTGGGTCATCGGTTTACCTCTCGGGTATGTTTTGGCAGAGCACGCCGGGTTTGGACCAGACGGCTATTGGATTGGCTTGATTGCTGGACTTGCAGCCGGAGCGGTCTTGTTATTCCTCCGGTTAGTATGGATTGTCCGACGCTATGGCACGATTCAATCGACATAGAGAGGAGAAGATTGTTCGCAAATGTGAACAATCTTTTATTTATTTTAAATTGGTCTATACAACTATACTTTTATCCGATATGATAACATGGAGGAAAACAAAAAGGAGTGGTGAACCGATGGGGACATTGATCAATGCTCGTATCGTGTCAGCAGAACATACATGGGAACGTGGATATATCAGATGGAATGGTCAAACGATTGATGAAATCGGATCGATGGAACAGTTTGAACAACAGGATGAGCATGTGATTGATGTCGCTGGAGCACTCGTGACACCGGGTCTCATCGATGTGCATATCCACGGGGGATATGAAGTCGATACGATGGATGCGGATGAATCAAAACTTCGGCAGTTGAGTAACGACATGCTACAAGAAGGCGTCACTTCTTTTTTTGCGACGACCATCACGCAGTCAAAAGAAGCGATTGAGCATGCTTTGAAGGCGGTCCGAAACGTCATCGAAGCGCAGGATACGACACTCATCGGGATTCACTTGGAAGGTCCTTTCGTCAACGTGGAGATGGCTGGGGCACAGCCGGCGGAATATATTATCGACCCGGACGCCGAGCAGTTCCGAAAATGGCAAGAGCTCGCCGGCGGTCATATCCGCCTCGTTACGTATGCACCGGAACGGCCAGGTGCACGTGCATTTGAAGCGGTACTTCGCGAAACCGGTGCGATCGGTTCAGCGGGCCATACGAGCGCGACATTTGAAGAGAACAAGCAGGCGGGCGTCAAACACGGGACGCATCTTTATAACCAGATGCGTGGGTTACATCATCGAGAACCCGGAACGGTAGGCTATTGTCTCTTAGAGGGTGGAGTCATCGCGGAAATCATTCCGGATGGGATCCATAGTCGTCCGGAGATGGTCGACTTCGCGTTTCGCTTAAAAGGAGCAGATGAACTTGTCGTCATCACGGATGCGATGCGAGCAAAAGGACTTCCGGACGGACAATATGAGCTTGGCGGCCAACCGGTCATCGTAGCGGACGGGGCTGCACGACTTCAAGCCGGGAACCTTGCGGGCAGTGTGTTGACGATGGATGCTGCATTCCGAAACATTCAGGCATATACGGGATGTACGGTGGAAGAAGCGGTAAAAATGACCTCGACGAATGCGGCCAAAGAATTCGGGTTGACGACAAAAGGCGATATCAAATCGGGGTTTGATGCAGACCTTGTCGTTTGGGATGACACGACACATGTTCAGATGACTTTCGTCAAAGGTCGAATCGTATATGAACGGGAGGAACAAAGATGAATGTACTAGTCGCAAAGACGGCGAACGACGCGGAACGAATCGCCTATACGCTAATCAAAGAACGGATTTCAGGGAAACATGACTTTGTACTCGGTCTCGCAACCGGTAGCACACCGGTCGGGATGTATCAGATGTTTAAACAGGACGCGCTCGATTGTAGCCATGTGACGAGCGTCAATTTAGATGAATATATCGGATTATCGCCCGAACATCCTCAAAGTTACAACCGCTTTATGAAAGACCGTCTCTTCGATGAAGTGCCATTCAAACAGAGTCACTTGCCTCAAGGGGACGCACCGGATCCAAAAGCGGAAGCGGCTCGTTACGAAGACCTCGTTCGGAAGCTTGGTGTCGACTTACAACTTCTTGGTATCGGGGAAAATGGTCACATCGCATTTAATGAACCGGGCACGGCCCTCGATGCGAAGACGCACGTGACCGAACTCACCGAATCAACACGAGAGGCAAACCGTCGCTTTTTTGACCGATTGGAAGACGTCCCGACGCATGCGATCACGATGGGGCTCGATACGATCATGAACGCACGTGAGATTGTCCTTGTGGCGACAGGGGAGCGGAAAGCTGAAGCGGTACAGCACATGATTGAAAGCGTACCGACGGTCGACTGGCCGGCCACAATCCTACAGGCCCATCCAGGTGTGACGGTCGTGCTCGACGGGGCGGCTGCATCGCGCTGTGCGGAATCCTTACAAGCCCGTGGGCAAGAAGCGGCAACACGATTTTTCACCATTCGGGATTAACGAACCTGCGGAGTCATCTCCGCGGGTTTTTCTGTGTTCAACTGTGGGAAAATGTAAAGAAACGAATTTGTCATCAAAACGTTTTCGACAAATTTCCCGCTTTCCTCTATAATGAGTGAAGCTCATTATTTTGACTCGAAGGAGACCGATATGAATTCTAGAACACATGCTCGCAGACAGCGCACAGGCCCGTCTGCGTTTTATAAGATATTTAGTGCCCTCGTGCTGATTGCGATTATTGCTGGATCTAGCATTTACGGTACAGCGTTTTACAAAGCCCACAATATGTTGTCAGGCACCCAAGTCACATTAGAGGATGACCCGACGGTTGAGCCGACTCGTTATGATAAAGAAGATACGGAGACGTTCTTGGTTTTAGGAACAGACCTTTCGCCACAGAAGAAAGCGCGCGGTGAGTTCGGACGATCAGACGTCATGATTGTCGTCATTTTAAACAAGAAAGAAAAGCAGACGACGATGCTCAGTATCCCGCGTGATTCGTATGTCAACATCGACTACACGGGTTATAACATTCCTTATGGCAAGACGGGACTTGACCAAGATAAGATCACACACGCTTACTATTTCGGTTCGATGGATGAATCGAATCCGAACAACGGGATGCGGATGGCGACGAACACGATCGAAGATTTAGTCGGTGTTGAAATCGACCATGTCGTCTCGCTCAACTTCCAAGGGTTCGTTGATTTCATTGATGCGGTAGGTGGCGTTGAGATTGATGTTCCGTTCTCATCACAACAAAACAGTTACGATGCGTCACGTGAGACAGTTCAAATCGAACAAGGCCTTCAACGGCTTTCTGGTGAAGAGGCACTTGCCTACGTCCGAAATCGATACGATGACCCACGTGGAGACATCGGTCGTGGACAACGCCAGATGGAAGTCATTAATGCCGTGCTCGAACAATCACTCGGCACATCACTCCTAAACAATTACGATAAGGTCTTGAAAGCCGTCGGTGACAACATGCAGACGACACTTGGACCGAATGACTATATACGTTTAATTGAAGACGTTGGCGCGCTCCACAATACGGTGCAATACCAATTGACTGGAGAAGGTGCCCGGGCAGATGACGGACACTTCTATTACTTCTTGAACGAACCGCTTCTTGAAGAAGTGCGCTATCGTGTGCAACAAGCGGATGCGGGTAACCGTGTCGAGCCGATGTCCGATACAGAACTCGAATCGTATACGTTAGACCCGAGCGGGGTAACGTATGAAGCCCAATAAAAAAAGTTTGCCCTCGGGCAAACTTTTTTTATATGCGATCCATGGCGACAGTGAAAGAGTACGAGTCGCCACGGAAAAGGGAACGGCTGTATTCAAACATGCCGCCATCCTCGAGATATGTTCGCTGGTCAATCAGCAATACCGGTGCGTTCGGAGAAATGGTGAGGAGCTTGGCTTCTTCTGGACCGGCACTCCGGGCTTCGAGTGTTTGTGTTGCATTTTTCAGGCGTAAGCCATGCTGTTCGGCATAAGCATAAATCGATCCCGTCGCGTCATCTTGCGTCAGGTCAGGCAATAAATGAACGGGAATATAGGCGGTTTCGAGCGCAAGTGGGTGATCATCGGCGAGTCGGAGCCGTTTCATTTCATAAACCGGTGTTTGATTTGGGATGCTCAGTTGCTGCGCGATGCGATCCGTTGCCGGAATGACCTCGTATGACAAGAGACGGCTGAGCGGTCGCATGCCTCGATGTTTGATTTCCTCGGAAAAACTCGTCAGTCCCGATAACGTCATCGCAATCTTCTGACTCGCGACGAACGTGCCTCTTCCTTTTTGACGGCTCAAGTAACCGGCGTTGACGAGGTTCATGATGGCTTGACGAATCGTCATCCGACTGACGTGAAATTGCTCGGAAAATTCACGCTCTGAAGGCAAGGTGTCTCCTGGTTTTAACAATCCGTCATCAATTTGTTGCTTTAAGTACGCTTCAATTTGATAATAAATAGGTAACGGAGATTGTTTATCGATTTCTAACATATCATTTCGCTCCTGACTGAGAAGATGTATGTTTCATTATAGACGAAATTAAACTAGTTGTCTGAACAGATTATAGAGAGAAGGTGGAGGACAAGATGGAACCATATACAGCAAGTACAGTCGTGACCTCAATAAAGGAAGACGGCAACGGTCATTGGCACACACTCGAGAACAGCCCGTTTTATGCGGAAGGTGGGGGACAACCGGCTGACCGTGGATGGATTGGGACGCATCCTGTACTGGACGTACAAATCAAGGACGGGGAAGTATGGCATCTCTTGTCAGAATCATTACCAGCGGGCACGACGATAGAGGTTCGAATCGATGAGGACGTCAGACGGGATCATTCCATCCAGCATACTGCTCAACATGTGATAACGGCGATTTTGGAAGACCGCCATGGCATTCGGACGCTCAGCTTTGGAATCGGAGAGACCGATTCATCTATTGAGATTGAAACGGCAACGATGGACTGGGCGCACGTTGAGGCACTTGAACAAGAGATGCAACAAGTCATCTTTGAAAACCGTCCGATTCGTGTCTATGAAATCCAAAAAGAAGAAGTAGACCGGGCGCGCTTACGGAAAGAGACGGACCGAACGGGGATGATTCGCATCGTCGAAATCGAAGGTCTAGATTACAATGCATGTGGTGGCACTCATGTGGAGACAACGGGACAACTCGGTACCATCCATGTGACGGCGGTGAAGAAAGTGAGGGGGAATCTCCGCTTGACGTATGTGGCGGGAAGTCGAGCGATCAAGGCGACTCAACAAGCGCGAGCAGCGTTGCGGACGATTCACCATACATTCTCGACAACGAATGAATCCGTGGCAGCCCGTGTAATCGAAGAACATACGATTCGTTTGGAACGTGAAAAAGAAATCAAAACGCTCGAAGAACGGATTGCCAAAGCGAAAGTGGAGGCCGTGTTGAAAGAAGATAACTATGTGGCCTTACATGTCGGGAGAACAGAAGCGGAAACGTTGACGACCGCCATCATCGAACGAATCGCAGCAACAGGACGAATTGCCGTTGGCGCCAACTATGGAACGCAGAAATTGTTCGTTATGCATGACGGGACACAGGATATCGCCGTCGGCACATTCTTGAAAGCGGCGCTCCAAGAGATGCAGATCGGTCGTGGCGGTGGAAGCCATAAGCAGGCCCAAGCGCGTTTCACATCCGTAGCGGAACTAGAAAAGGGAATCGAAGAAATCGTGAAACGATTGCAGGAAGGAGTTTTACCATGTTGATCATTCAATCGGGAAACGAACCAGCGTTGATTGAACAGGCCAAACAAGTGCGGGAGATCGTATTCGTTCAGGAACAAGGAATTGATGCGAGTTTAGAATACGATGATTTAGACGATATGTGTACACATGTGGTCGGGCTCCTTGACTCCGAACCTGTGACGACAGCGCGTCTTCGTCCAGTCGACTCGACTGTCGGAAAAGTGGAGCGAGTGGCGACGATTCAATCGGCCCGGGGTCATGGATATGGGAAAGACATTATGATTGAAGTTGAACGTGTCGCGAAACGTCAAGGGTTGGTTGAACTACGATTGGGTGCACAACTGACGGCGCTTTCGTTTTATGAAAAGCTCGGGTACGAGGCGTTCGGAGATGAGTTTTTGGATGCCAATCTCCCACACCGCATGATGCGAAAAACATGGTAATCCTTTTTTGAAATATCCCATTTTTCTAAAAAAAGGTTGGCAAGAAGATTTCGTTTTGTTATAACTAATACTAACAACTGACAGATAGAGGTTGCGAATGACATGAGTAAGCTTGGTTGAAACGGACGCACTCCGGACCGAGCCGAAAGGGGAAATTCGCCGAAGTCGACGTTCACGTGCGTGTGAATGAAGGCTGGGGTAGTCGTGAACAACGCCTACACTGCCATGGTCAACTACCATGGAGCGCTATCTACGGAACGATTCTTTAATCGTTTTTCAACTGCGCGTATAAGCGGCAGACCGTAGGGAGAGTGCTTCCTACCGGTCTGCCGCTTTTTCTGTTGGTGGACATCTTGAAAGTGGGGAACTTGATGACAACCGTACTGAAATTTGGTGGCAGCTCCGTTGCCACAATCGAACAAATACAAGCCATTTCGGACTATTTACAGACACGTGTGGCGACCGGTGAAAAATTGGTCGTCGTCGTATCGGCGATGGGCAAAACGACAGATTCGCTCCTGTCGCTCGCCAAACAAATCACGGATCGCCCGATGATTCGCGAACTCGACCGGCTACTCGCCGTCGGGGAAGAACAGACAATTAGCCTACTCAGTATCGCCTTGAACTCGCAAGGCGTACCGGCCATCTCATTAACAGGACAGCAAGCGGGGATTGATACGATGGGCATTCATACGAAGAGCAAAATCAAAGCGATTCGGAAAGAAGTGTTACACGAGAAGTTGCGTCAATACGACGTCCTGATTGTCGCCGGATTCCAAGGCGTGAATGAAGCGGGAGACGTCACGACCCTTGGGCGTGGCGGTTCGGACACGACAGCCGTCGCACTGGCGGCCGTCCTCAGTCAGCGTTGTGAAATTTATACGGACGTCGCGGGTGTCTATACGACGGACCCACGAATCCATCCGACGGCGAAACGGCTTGATACGGTCTCCTATGACGAGATGATGGAGATGAGTGCACTCGGTTCAAAAGTGATGGAGATGCGAAGCGTGGAGCTCGCAAAGAAATATGACGTCAATATTTTTGTTGGGAAGACGCTTTCGAGCGAAGGAGGAACATGGATCATGGATACGACGCAAGCGATGGAACAGAAAGCAGTCACGAGTGTGAGTGTCGTCAAGAACGTACTCAGTGTCTCAATCAAACATATTCCGCATACGGCGGCGGGAGTCGCAGACATCTTTGAACGATTGTCAGAGCGACACGTCAACATCGATATGATTTCACAGACGGCATTCGACGGTGAAGTGTTCCTCTCGTTCACATGTCCGCTCGATGAAGAGGCATTTTTAGAAGAGGCACTCGCGGAGTTGACAGCGACCTTGCCTCAAATCAAAATCGATCGTCACACGGAACATGCAAAAATTTCGGTCGTCGGAATCGGCATGCGAGACGCGACAGGCGTCGCATCAGAGCTCTTCGCGACATTCCGTGAGATGGGGATTCCATTCTATCAAGTCACGACGTCTGAAATCAGTATTTCCTATACGATTCAAGAACAAGACGTAGAAGCGGCAGTCGCAGCCATTGCGGCCCGGTTCCACTTATAAGGGGGTAGCATAATGTATAACGTAGCAGTCGTCGGTGCGACAGGTGCCGTCGGACAAAAAATGATTGACGTCTTAACAGAATATGAATTTCCAATCAGCGAGTTGAGACTCTATGCTTCAGCCCGCTCGGCAGGAAAGACGGTCGAGGTGAATGGGCAATCGATCATGATTCGTGAATTGACCGATGCGATTTATGCGGACCCGATCGATATCGCACTCTTCTCTGCAGGTGGCAGCATCAGTGAACAATATGCCCCTCGGTTGAGTGAGCAAGGAGTCATTGTCATCGATAATTCAAGTGCATTCCGAATGCAAGAAGGAATTCCACTCATCGTACCGGAAGTGAACCGAGTCGAACTCAGTCCGGAGAGAA
Organism: Exiguobacterium sp. s140; assembly: GCF_018617035.1. Taxonomy (GTDB): domain Bacteria; phylum Bacillota; class Bacilli; order Exiguobacteriales; family Exiguobacteriaceae; genus Exiguobacterium; species Exiguobacterium profundum. The sequence goes on along the minus strand of NZ_JACSJK010000005.1, from coordinate 161,468 downwards.
CGCTCATCGCGAACCCGAACTGTTCCACGATTCAATCGGTCGTGGCGCTCGCGCCTCTAGCGGAAGTATACGGACTGACACGCGTCGCCTACACATCGTATCAAGCGGTATCGGGATCGGGTCAAAAAGGGATCGATGACCTCGAGCGCGGTGCGCGCGGAGAGGAACCGACGAATTATCCGTATCCGATTTATGATAACGTGTTGCCGCACATCGATGTGTTTCTAGAAAATGGCTATACGAAAGAAGAACAGAAGATGATGGATGAGACACGTAAGATTTTAAATACGCCAAACCTCGGGGTGACGGCCACTTGTGTCCGAGTGCCGGTGCGAAACAGTCATGCGGTCTCAATCACGGTGTCGCTCGAGCGAGATGCGACGGTCGCAGAACTGAAAGCAGTCCTCGCCGATGCACCAGGGGTCGTGTTAATGGACAATCCATCCGAATTGACATATCCGACACCGCTCGATGCGAACGGGACGGATGAGGTGTATGTCGGACGAATTCGCCGAGACGATTCACAACCCAATACGTTCCATCTTTGGTGCGTTGCAGATAACGTCCGAAAAGGGGCGGCAGCGAATGCCGTTCAAATCGCGCAATGTATGATTAGTCAAACAGCGACGAAATAAGGAGGAGATGACATGTTCACAGGAGTGGCGACAGCACTAGCTACCCCATTTCAAGAAAATGGGCAGTTGAATCTAGAAGCATGGGCGGCATTAATTGAAGACCAAATCCAAGAAGGTGTGACGGGTCTCGTCATCGGTGGGACGACCGGCGAAGGGATGACAATCACTGATGACGAGTTTGAGACATTGCTCGTTCGAGCGGTGGAGGCCGCAAACGGTCGAGCCGTGATCATCGCGGGGACCGGTTCGAACAATACAGCAGTCAGTATTGAGAAAACGAAACGGGCCGCCGAACTTGGTGCGGAGATGGCGATGGTCGTCACACCGTACTATAACAAGTCGACACAGGCCGGGCTGATTGCTCACTTTACTGCGATTGCGGATGCGTCACCGATTCCGCTCATGCTCTACAATGTTCCGTCACGGACGGGTGTCGCCTTGACACCGGAAACGGTCGGTGAGCTCGCGGAACATCCGCGCATCACGGCCTTGAAAGAAGCGAGTGGGGATATCTCGGTCATGGCGCAGATGATGGCCCATATTCCGGAAGGGTTCACCGTTTACTGTGGAAATGACGATCAAATCTTGCCGTACATGGCTTGGGGCGCACAAGGGGTCGTCTCCGTTTTATCAAACGTCTATCCGGGAGCGACGGTCGCGTTGGCAGACGCCCTATTGGCGGGTGATTTGCAGACAGCACGTACGTGGCAAATTCGTTTACTCCCAGTCATCGATGAACTTTTCGCAGAAGTGAATCCGATTCCGGTGAAGGCAGCGCTTCAAGCGCGAGGATTTGAGGTCGGTGTGCCACGTCTGCCGCTCGTTCCAATGAGCGCGACGGCTGAGGCGAAATTACTATCGGCGATGGAACAATTCAATGAGGTGAGACAATGAATGTTCTCATCCATGGGTTTGGCGCAATGGGACGCATTGTCGAAGAGGTCGCTCATGCGCAAGGTGTAAACATAACGGCAATCGTCTCACCGGGAAGTGACGAGCACACGGCGACTCTGAATGAGGTGGACGTACCCGTCGATGTCGTGATCGACTTTTCGAACCCGGCGTTACTCCCTGATTTACTCGCGTTCGGACGGGAGCGCAATATTCCGCTCGTCATCGCGACGACCGGCTTCACACCGGATGAACTGGCCGAGATTGAAACGGCTTCACAAGACATCCCAATCTTCCAGTCTTACAACACCTCATACGGGATCGCGCTCTTGAAGCAGCTGCTCGACCAACTCGTCCCACTCACTCTCGGATATGATATTGAAGTGATTGAGGCACACCATCGGAAGAAAGTGGACGCACCAAGCGGGACGGCAGAATTATTGGCACGTGCCATCGAAGCGAAGCGTGACGTGACACCGATTTACGAACGAACGTCACGTCGGGAAGCGCGTGGAGCTGAAGAGTTAGGAATGCATTCCATTCGAGGTGGCACGATTTTCGGTGAGCATACCGTGCTCTTCGCCGGAGATGATGAAATGATTGAACTGAAACATACCGCGTTATCGAAACGCGTCTTTGCAAACGGGGCACTTGCCGCTGCGGCAACGATCATTGATCGCCCGGCAGGACTTTATAATCTATCGAACTTATACGAGGAGGCTACTCATGTTACTCACAAACGCTTATGAAATCGCACAATATATTAAAGATGCTAAGAAGGAAACACCAGTCAAGCTTTACGTCAACGGTCAATTGGCAGGTCTTGAAATCGAGGAGGCGAAAGCATTCGGAACGGATGAGTCGAAACTGTTCTTGACGACGGCAGAACGCGCTGCGGCATTTTTGGAAGCCAATGCATCGGTCATCACGGATTCACATCTTGAATACGACCGTCGCAACAGTGCCGTACCGATGCTTGATACGACACGACTCAATGCCCGAATCGAACCAGGCTCGTTCATCCGAGACCACGTCCAAATCGGAAACAACGCGGTTGTCATGATGGGAGCTGTCGTCAACATCGGAGCGGTCATCGGAGATGGTTCGATGGTCGACATGAACGCTGTCATCGGAGCGCGCGGAACGCTCGGGAAGAACGTTCACCTTGGCGCAGGTGCCGTGGTCGCAGGGGTTCTTGAGCCACCTTCAAAAGATCCGGTCATCATCGAGGATGGTGTCATGATTGGGGCGAACGCAGTCATCTTGGAAGGCGTTCGCGTCGGTGAAAATGCGGTTGTCGCGGCAGGCAGTGTCGTCACACAAGACGTACCTCCAGGCGTCGTCGTTGCGGGAACACCGGCACGAATCATCAAACAGAAAGATGAAAAAACTTCTGAAAAAACGCAACTTGTTGATGACTTACGCTCTCTCTAACGTATAATAGACAGAAAATATAAAAAATGAGGAATGGGAGAGTTGCATTATGGAACAGTATGGACAATGGATGTGGAAAGACGGGGCTTGGATTGAGCCGACTGACGCAAACACGAGTATCATGACACACGCGATTCATTACGGAAGCGGGTTCTTTGAAGGGATTCGCGCGTATCACACGGAGGAAGGTCCTGCTATCTTCCGGTTACGTGAACACTTGGAGCGACTTGTTCGCTCGTGTGCATACTACCACGTCACGCTACCGTATACGGTAGATGAACTCGAACAAGCCACGATGGAATTGATTGAGCGAAACGGATTTGAAGCATGCTACATCCGTCCGTTCGTCTTCCTTGGAACACCATGGCAAGCACTTATGCCGACTGCTGAGACGAAGGTACATGTTGCCATCTCGTGTTGGCCGCTCGGTGAATACTTCAACAAGACGGTCGGGATTCGAGCGAAAGTGGCCTCGTATCGCCGCGTGTCTTCTACAATGATGCCAATGCAAGCCAAAGCGGCATCGAACTATATGAACTCACAGTTACTAAAAGGAGAGGCGCTCCGTGACGGATTCGACGAAGCGATTGCTCTTGATATGAACGGAAACGTCAGTGAGGCGAGTGTCGCGAACATCTTTCTCGTGAAAGGAAAAACGATTACGACACCGTCCCTTGACTGTTCTGTACTCGATGGCATCACACGTCAAACGGTGATGCAATTGGCTCGCGAGGCCGGCTATGAAATCGTCGAGCGCCATATCGGACGCGATGAGCTCTATGTGGCTGATGAAATCTTCTTAACGGGAACGGCAGCCGAGGTGACGAGCGTCATCGAGGTCGACCATATCTCGATTGGTGGAGGTGTCCAGACGGTTGCGACAGAAATGTTGACACGCTATCGTGAAGCCGTAACAGGACAGCTTCCAGAACATCGCGATTGGATCACGTTCGTGAAATCAGCAGTAAAAGAGTAAAGGAGTTTTGCACGATGGGAGTCACAATTGACTTAAATGCGATTCGCGAAAACAAACGCCGGATTGAAGCGCTCGGGCGCCCTGTGTTTGCGGTCGTGAAAAACAATGCCTATAACCTAGGAATGGAGCCAGTTGTGACGACTTTGTATGATGAAGGGGTCCGTCACTTCATGGTGACCACGTTAGAAGAAGCGCTCGAAGTACGAACGCATGCGGAGTCGGCTCGCGTCCTCGTCATGAATCCGGTATATACGTGGGAACACGTGCATGCCCATGATTTTGACGTCGCAATCGGCTCGTATGAATGGCTCGTCTCGCAGCGTGAGCATCTCGATGGCGTTCGCCTTCATTTGAAATTAGACGTCGGCATGAACCGATTCGGTGCCAAAACGTTTGAAGAAGCGCTACAAATCGTTGCCTTCTGCCAAAATGAAGGATTGAACCTTGTCGGACTATGTACACATTTTCCGCTCGCGGATGCGGACAATGCCGAAGTCGAGCATAGCGTCCAAGTCGAACGCTTTGCCGACTGGTCGACACGTTTGATGGAACGTCATACGTTTGAACTGATCCATGCGGCAAATAGTGCGGCCACGCTTCAAGACGACTCGCGCTTGCACCATTGCACACATGTGCGTGTCGGTATTTTCTTATACGGTTATTCGTCGGTTGAGCCGGTTGAGTGGCTCGTACCTGCGTTTTATTGGGAGACAGAAGTGGTTGCCGTCCACGACATCGAAGCGGGGGCTCATGTCGGGTATGGAACGGGATATACCGCGGAATCGAAAGAACGGATTGCTGTCTTACCTGTCGGATATGGGGATGGATTGATGCGGGCGAGACGTCACTTGCCTGTTCACATCGCGGGGAAAGCATACCCGTTCATCAGTAACATCTTTATGAGCCATAGCTTCATCAAAGTCGACGAAGACGTACAAATCGGCGACCGCGTCGCATTATATGGGATCGAGACGAAAATCGATGACGTGACACGTGTTGGCTATGCCAACAACTCAGAACAGCTCTGTGCCCGTTCGTGGCGTGTCCCACATCGCTTTGAAGGAGGAATTGTATGTACACCACCAATCAATCAGAATGTTTGATCGAAGGCGTGTCCGTCCGTGAACTTCAAGCGACGTACGGGACACCTTTATACATCATGAGTGAGCCAGAACTAGAGCGTCGCCTTGGAATTGTCCAGAATGCGTTTCTAGATAAGTATCCGAACACGTATGCGTTATACGCGTCAAAAGCATTATCGATTGCGGCCGTTTATGAAAAAGTGATGGCCGCAGGGTTAAGTGTCGATGTCGTCTCAAGGGGTGAGATGTACGTAGCACTGCATGCCGGTGTACCGGCGGAGCGCATTCACGTTCATGGATCGAACAAGACGATTCTTGACATCACGTATGCTCTCGAACAGGGGATTACACACTTTACCATCGACAATATGCGGGAGATCAGCCTCTTGTCAGGACTTGCGGCTGAATACAATCGCGAAGTCGATGTGCTTCTCCGCATTGTGCCTCAAGTTGTCGGGGGTGCCCATGCGGCGATACAAACGGGTGGGGTTGATACAAAATTCGGTTTCCCGACGCATGACGACACGTATTTAGACGCGATTCGTGCAACATTAGAAGCCGAGCACTTACAGTTGAAGGGAATCCATTGTCACGTCGGTTCTCAAATTCAAGATCCGACCCTCTTCATCAACACGGTGAAGACGATGGTGCGCTTCATGGATACGATTCGTCAGGAAACCGGCTATACGACGGACGTCTTGAACATCGGTGGGGGATTCGGCGTCGCTTACTTGGATGAAGACGAATATCTCGATTTTGCCCAGACGATGGAGCAAGTGATGGAGACGTTGGTCGAGGAGGTCGAGGCACGTGAATTGCCACTTCCGAAAATCGGGATTGAGCCGGGACGTTGGCTCGTCGCCAATGCGGGTGCCACGCTTTATGAGGTGGGGACCGTCAAAGAAGTGAGTGGCGTTCGTACATTCGTGTCTGTCGATGGCGGGATGACGGACAATATCCGTCCGGCATTGTATGACGCGGAGTATGAGGTCGTGGCAGCGACTCGGATGAATGAAGAGAAGACGCTCGAGGCAAAAATAGTCGGAGCGTGCTGTGAGTCGGGAGACATCATCTCGAACCGCTCATTGATCCCCCCTGTCACACCAGGTGATTTATTACTTGTCAAAGCAACAGGAGCGTACAATTTCTCCATGGCGAGCAACTATAACCAGATGCTTCGTCCAGCTGTTGTCTTCGTGAAGGACGGGGCACATCGACTTGTCGTTCGTCGCCAAACGTTTGAAGACTTGGTGGCATGTGAGGTCATTGGACAATCAACGTAAGACTGCAGAGCAATCTGTAGTCTTTTTTCGATTTTGAAATGAGAACGTTTTTCAATTATGATAGAGAAGAGAAAAAAAGGGGAAGTGACGGTCATGACAAAGACAGCAGCACAAAAGTTAATTGAAGAAAGACGTACGGTCCGTATGTTCAAAGAAGAACCAATCGATACGAAAGTGCTCTATGAAGTGTTGCAATCGGCACATCATGCACCATTTCACAATAAAGTCGAGCCGTGGAACGTGTATGTGTTCAATGGGGACGGGAAGCAAGTGTTACTCGATGCGCTCGAACCAGCCTTCTCGGAGGCGTCAGAGGGGCAACGCGAAAAGGTGACGGGGCGAATTTTAAATGCGGCGGCCTGTATGTATGTGACGGCAAAACATTTTGAAACGGACAAAGGGAATCGTGACGCGTTACTCGCGACGGCGACATTCATTCAAAATGTTCAGCTGCTCTTAAGTGAACGTGAGATCGGGATGGTCTGGCGTACGGGTGGACTGTTCGATGATGCACGGTTGAAGGAAATGATTGGGGCGGAAGGGGAGACGTTTATCGGTCTCCTGCAAATCGGGAAATATGACACAGAAGATATCCCTACACCGAAAGCGCGACAACCGATTGATTCGCATCTCATCATGTTTGAATAATAAAAAGCGAGCGATGGGGAATCCCTTCGCTCGCTTGCTGTATATATCTGAGTTATCGCTTTATTTTTGTTGCGAGCCAATCTTGAATCACAGTCGTTGGAATCATCCAGTCGTTCCTCCATTTTTAGAATCTTCTTCTCTACTATTATCCAAATGCATACGTTCCCAAACCTCTCGATGTGCGCCATGAAGGGCATCATCGAATGAATCATCGATATGAAGACCATAACTTGGATTGATGGATGTGGCATACAGGTCTAGCATGAGTTGATCATGGTTCGGATACATAGAGTGGGCTCCTTTCAATACATCAGCTTGGTTACACCTTCAGTATACAAAGGAACTATGAAGAAAATTCGAGAGAAACGTTAACATTTTATGAATCTTGTAAACGCTTTCACAATTGTTGGATTTCGCGAACTGGAACGCACGACTGCTTATATTGTTCGGCACGCTTGGCATATTTCTTTACCGTTCTCTCCATGATAAAACGATCTTCATCGTTTAATGGACGAACGACTTTTGCTGGGACGCCCATGACCATCACCCCTTCAGGAATCTGCATGTTCGGTGTGACGAGCGCACCGGCAGCGACAAAGGACCCTTTTCCAATCTTCGCCCCATCGAGTACGGTAGCGTGCATGCCAATCAAGCAGTCTTCTTCAATCTCACAGCCGTGAATCATCGCCATATGACCAATCGAGACACGATCATGAATGATTGTCGGTGAGCCTTCATATTGGTGGATCATCGAACCATCTTGAATGTTGACGTAAGAACCGATTTGAATGGGTCCTTCGTCTCCACGGATGACGGTATTGAACCATACTCCCGAGTGCGCGCCGATGGTCACATCTCCAATCACATGTGCCCCTGGTGCGAGATAAGTCGTCGGGTCGACTTTTGGTGTCAACTCTCCTAATTTGTATTGCATCGTTGTAACCCCTTTCAGACGGATATGTTATCATTGTCGCACAACTTGAAAAAGAAATTGCAACGAAAAGAATATTCTTGGTAAGATAGTTAAAATACGTTGAATAAGGAGATCGAAAGATGGAGAAACAACATTTGATTGACATCGCCGCAAAGAAAAAGAAAGCGGCCGTCGTCTTTAAAGACGTCGCAGTGATTGACGTGTACAGTCGTGAGACGATTCGTACAGACGTCGCCATCGACGGGGGATATATCGTGGCTATTGGGGATGGGTACGATGGGGAGGTCGAGTATCACGATCCGACGTGGACGCTTGCGCCGTCCTTTATCGATTCCCACGTCCATATCGAGTCATCGATGGTCCCACCGCATGAGTTTGCGAAAGCGGTCTTGCCACTTGGCGTCACGACCGTGATTGCCGATCCACATGAGATTGCGAATGTGAACGGAGCACTCGGGATTGAGTACATGTTAGCAGATGCGAAAGGACTTCCACTCGACGTCCGCATGATGCTTCCGAGTTGTGTACCGGCGACACCGTTCGAACATGCAGGTGCTAAACTGTATGCAGAAGATTTGGCCCCGTTTTTAGGAGATCCAGGAGTGCATGGACTAGGCGAGGTCATGGATTATCCTTCGGTTGAAGCCGGAAGTGAAGACATGCTTCAAAAAATCGCACAGACGGAACAAGCGGGTAAAGTGGTCGACGGACACGCATCGGGACTTGGCCCAGACCAATTGAACGTCTATCGTTCTGCAGGAATCATGACGGATCATGAATGTACGACTGCGGAAGAGGCGATTGAACGAGTGCGACGTGGATTCTACGTTCAAATTCGGGAAGGGTCCGTTGCTCGAAACGTGGAGAAGGTGAGCCTAGCCGTTACGGAAAGCAATGCCCACCGCTTCCTTTTCTGTACGGATGATAAGCATTTGGATGACTTGGTCGCGGAAGGTGGAATCGACTACAACATCCGTACCGCCATCAAGCAAGGGGTTAAGCCGGAAACGGCCTATGCCATCGCAAGTCTACATGCCGCAGAGGCCTATGGATTAAAAGAGGTCGGGGCCATTGCACCTGGTAAGAAGGCGAACTTCGTTATCTTGTCAGACGTCGAATCGGTAAAAATCGAACAAGTCTATGTGAATGGTACGCTCGTTGCGGAGAAGGGGAATGCGACGTTTGAATCGGAAGGGATTGAAGTGCCAAAACCGATGAAAGGTGAGCTCGCTTTACCCGAATTGACCGCCGAGTCGTTCCGACTTGCCGCAAGTGAAGAAGAAATCGATGTCATTCAAGTGCTTCCGAACAGCTTGTTGACGAAACGACAGCGTCTCACGTTCCAACCAGACGCATCAGGCGCAGATTTATCGCAGGATATCGCGACGCTTGCCGTCATCGAACGCCATCACGGGACAGGCCATATGGCTCTTGCCCCGGTAACGGGATTCGGCTTGAAACGAGGTGCCCTAGCAGCCACGGTTGCCCATGACAGCCATAACTTGGTCGTCGCCGGGGTCAGCCCGGAAGACATGTTGCTCGCGGCGAGAACGCTTGAAAAAGTAGGGGGAGGGGTCGTCGCCGTATCGGAAGGAGAAGTGCTTGCCGTCCTTCCGCTCGAGATTGGTGGACTGATGACGAAGCGACCATATCGTGAAGTGGCAGAGATTCTGGAACAGCTGAATGATGCGCTAGATGTCGTGGGAGCCCATCGTCATTTCAATCCGTATTTGACGATGTCCTTCCTCGCCTTACCGGTCATTCCTGACTTGAAATTGACCGATATGGGATTGTTCGACGTGACCACGTTCTCATTCATCAACGCTTGACTCGGTCTAACGTATGATTTTTGTTAAGAACCGCCGATAACGATTGAATGCGTGACGGGAAGTTGGTATAGTTACGTCAAGTTTCATCGGGTCAACATTGAAAGGGGGGATATTACAGATGGAACAAGTTGCTTACAATCGGTCGTATGATGAACATGAGGAATTGATCAATTCTGTATATCGTGCTTTCAAGGACCGATGCGAAGAACTACCAGAAGAAACACAGACAAAACGTCGTTTACGACGACTTATTTTCTCTACGATTAAAGAACAGACGAAGTCTCACGCTGACCGATTCGTGTTGTATCACTTCTTCAACGATTTCTTTAAAGCGGTGGAAACGAATGACCAAGAAGCACTCGCTGTCTTGAAGCGAATCATTCGTGATGAAAAAAACTATTGATATGTGACACCAACCTGTGATAATTTAGACGTAACTTTAAATGAATATTCGTGCTATCGATGAGGTAGAGGTGCGATGCTGATGAGTAAGTAGTCGGAGGATGACAACGATGAGGACTACAAAAAGGCAGGATCGCCGAAGTGCAACACCATGTCCGTGGGGTTGTGCTGGGCTGACGGGAAATACCCGTCGGACTGCCATACATATTTACGTATGGAGCGCTCCAAGTCGGCTAAGAAAGACGGAACATCCAGCGAGGGTGTCGGCTTTGTTGCCGATGCCCTCGCTTTGCGTTTTTTTAAGCATAGGGGGGCCTCATCCTAATAAAAAAGGAGGAATTCAGCATGGTAGATTATTCAACATCGGTACTCTCACTCGTACCGGCATTACTTGCAATTATTATGGCAATCACAACACGAAAGGTCATCCCATCACTCGGTGTCGGGATCATCGCAGGAGTCCTTCTCTTGCATAGTTTCAATCCAATTGATTCGATTCAATATTTGTGGTCGAACGTCATCGCCTTATTCTGGGCGGATGGAGCCATCAATGAATGGAACGTCTTGTTGATTGCGTTCTTGCTCCTTCTCGGGATTTTATCGTCAATCATTCAAACGTCAGGTGGCGCACGCGCATTTGGTGAATGGGCTGCGGCGAACGTCAAGACAGCACGCGGTGCACGTCTCGTCTCATTCGGACTTGGTATTTTGATTTTTATCGATGACTACTTCAATAGCTTGGCGGTCGGAAACATCAGTCGTCCACTCACAGACCGTAAAAACATCTCACGTGCAAAACTGGCTTACATGATTGACTCAACGGCAGCACCTGTCTGTGTCATCAGCCCGCTTTCAAGTTGGGGTGCATATATCATCGCCATCATCGCAGGTATTTTGGCAAAATACTCGATTGACAGCTATTCGTCATTCTCTGCATTCATTCAAATCATCCCAATGAACTTCTATGCCGTCTTCGCACTACTCTTGACAGCATATGTGGCATTCACTGGACTTGCCATCGGACCGATGCGCACGCACGAACTTCGTGCCCTCCAAGGGGAGTTGTATGATTCGGCAAAAGGAAAGCCGATGGGAATGAGCGAAGATTTACACGAGCACGAAGGTGGAAAAGTACGTGATTTGATCGTACCAATTATCACGCTTATCATCGCGACAGTGTCAGCGATGCTTTACACGGGTGGTCAAGCGCTCGCGGCTGACGGTCAAGACTTCTCGTTGATTGGAGCCTTCGAATCGACAGACGTGACACGCTCACTCGTTGCGGGTGTTGTCATCAGTTTGATTGTCGCATTCTTGCTTCTCATTGGTCGTAAAATCCCAACACGTGACTATGGAAAAGCGGCATGGGAAGGCGTTCGTGCCATGTGGCCGGCTGTCTTGATTCTCTTGTTTGCTTGGACAATCATTGCGGTCATCAGCGACATGAAGACTGGTGAATACTTGGCGAGCTTCGTGACAGATACAATCGCTGCATCTTACTTGCCACTCCTTCTCTTCTTGATTGCCGGAATCATGGCATTCTCGACAGGAACGAGCTGGGGAACATTTGGTTTGATGCTTCCAATCGGTGCCGACTTGATCATGGCCGTTGAACCAGAACTCCTTCTCGCGTCACTTGCGGCTGTATTGGCCGGAGCGGTGTTCGGTGACCACTGTTCACCAATTTCCGATACAACGATTCTCAGCTCAACAGGAGCGGGCTCACACCATATCGACCACGTGGTGACACAATTGCCGTACGCTATTCTTGCAGCGGTTGTCTCGGCGATCGGTTACTTGGTGCTCGGGATTACAGCGTCGATTTGGATCGGATTCTTCGCTGCATTGATTTCGTTTATCGTATTGGTTGGAATCGCAGAAGTGATTTCAAAACGTGGGAAAGTACCTGCAGAACTCCGTGCGAAGCGTGAGGCTTAATACACGAAAATGACTTCCATCGATTTGATGGAAGTCATTTTTTATGTGCGGTCGTCACTGCATAAGTGAGACGGTCGAGTAGTTTACCGAGAATGAACCAAAAGAGAACTATGATGTACAGTGATAGGCTGTGGTAATGGAGATGAATGACGTACAAAGAAAACCAAGGTGTCTCGAGCAACCAAAATGGAGGCGAAGTAGATGTGCTTGTCATCCAATCCAGATACATTCATGATGCAGATCGTGACAGCTAATAAGGTGAACCGCAGTGTCAAACTCTTTATAGAGAGACTTTCACGACAGAAAAACCTCCCTGGTCCATGTAGGAATCAAGGAGGTTACAATCATTATTTCACGTCAAGCCACTTGAAACTTGCATCGGCACCGAACGGGTGACGGTACATGTTCTCGATGTTTGAACGCTCTAAGTATGCCTCACCTTTTTGATAAATCGGAGCGATGGCAAAGTCTTCTTCGAGAAGGATGCGTTCTGCTTCTTGCATTGCTTCCCAACGTTTCATCTGATCGGCTTCTTTCTTCGCAGATTGAATCAACTGATCATATTCGTCATTCGAGTACTCCATACGGTTAAACGGTCCGTCTGTGACCCACATGTCGAGGTATGTCATCGGATCCTGATAGTCAGGGCCCCAACCAGCTGCAGAAACGTCATATTCGCCTTTCCCTTCAAGATCAAGGAAGTTTTTGAACGGTTGCTGTTTGATGTTAAGTGTCAAACCAGGCAAGTTCTTCTCAAGTTCGCCTTTGATGAACTCGTTCACTTTCTTGAATGCTTCTTCGTCACGTGAGAGGAACTCGAGTTCGATTGTTTCAACACCTAATTCTTCTAATCCTTTTTCCCATGCGGCTTTTGCTTCATCTACGTTGTAGTTGAGGAGGTCTGGATACTTCTCACGGAAGTCAGCTCCGTCTTCTGTGAACGTGAAGTCTTTCGCTACGATATAGTTCGCCGGTTGCGATCCGTCTGTTAAGATGACATCTGTCACACTCTGTTTGTCGAATCCTTTCGCAAGTGCTTCACGGATGTTGACGTTTTGGAGCGCTTCGTTCTTTTGGTTGAAACGAAGGAAGTTGATTCGAGCATCGGCACGCGTTTTGAACTCGTCGCTGTCTTCGAATTGCGGAACGAATTCAGAAGAGAGGAGCGTGTAGTCCGCTTCACCCGACTCGAACAAGTTGACCCCAGTCGATACGTCTTTTACGACTTTGACGTTGATCGTGTCCATCTTGACGTTTTCAGCATCCCAATATTCAGGGTTCTTCTTGTAAACCCATCCTGCATTGTCTTGCCACTCGCTCAAGACGTAAGGTCCATTATAGAGTGTCTTGTCGACAGATGTTGCGAACTCTTCGCCTTGCTCTTCGACGTACTCTTGTTTTTGCGGCATATATGTTGGGAATCCAGTCAAACCTAAGAAATAAGGGGCTGGTGCTTCCAATTGTACTTCAAGCGTTTTCTCGTCAATCGCTTTTGCGCCGAGGTCGTCGAGCGACATTTCACCCGCAAGGATTTTGTTGGCGTTTTTCAAGTCTTGAAGAATGTAGGCATACTCCGCACCTGTTTCAGGATTGAGGGCACGTTTCCAAGAGTAAACGAAGTCTTCAGCTGTAATTGGAGAACCGTCCGACCAGTTTGCGTCACGTAACTTGAACGTGTATGTAAGGCCGTCCTCAGATACTTCGACATCTTCGGCAATCCCCGGTGTCGGTTGGTTGTTCTCGTCTAGACGATACAATCCTTCGAACACGTTGTTTGTCACGATGACCGATGTCGAGTCTGTTGTCAGTGTCGGATCGAGCTGCGGCAAATCCGTCGCTGATACCATTGTGACTTCTTTTTTCGCATCGCTCGAAGATGAACCTTCTGAACTTGATGAGTCATCCCCTGTGCTACAAGCTGCCGTCGCCAATAATGCGACCCCCGATAACGCTAACCATTTTTTATTACGCATCATACAACCTCCCGAAAATTCTGATAATTTAGAATATGCTGTAATTAAACTACATCTAACATGAATATGCAATGGAATTTTTCAAATTATCCGAAAATATAAACTTGTTTAGAATGACTATGCAGCAATCCTTACAGGAAGTAGAATAGAAAAATCAACGAATGATTATACAATATTTTTGTATAGTTATTCGTATAGACAGAGTAGTAGTGGAGGCGTTAACTTGAAACAACATTCAGCCGGAATCGGCTTTTTCGGTCTTGCGGCAATGGTCGTCGGGACCATGATTGGTGGAGGTGCGTTTAACCTGCCTGGTGCCATGGCACAAGGGGCAGGGGTCGGACCAGTTTTAATTGGGTGGGGGATTACGGGTGTCGGCATGATTATGCTCGCCTTTGTCTTTCAGTTTTTAGCAAACACGCGGCCAGAGCTAGAAGGCGGAATTTACGCCTATGCCCGTGAAGGTTTCGGGAAGTTTGTCGGATTCAACAGCGGATGGGGGTACTGGATGTCGGCTTGGATTGGGACGGTAGCCAATATCACATTGATTTTCAGTACATTGGCTTATTTTTTTCCTATATTCTCAGCAGAACACCGACTGTTTCGCTTGTTCGTGAGTGTCGTTCTGATTTGGGGCTTATTTTGGCTCATTTCACGTGGGATGCGTGAAGCGGCACTTCTCAATATCGTGACAACGATTGCGAAACTCGTTCCGATTATCTTGTTTATCGTGTTGATTGTATTCGCATTTCAAATGGATACGTTCCAAGTCGATTTTTGGGGAGAAACAGGGTTTGTTTGGGCGGATGTGTTTCCACAAGTGAAGTCGACGATGCTCGTCACACTCTGGGCATTTGTCGGGATTGAGGGAGCGGTCGTATTGTCATCGCGCGCACGTCATAAAAAAGATGTCGGTCGTGCCACGGTCATTGGTCTGATTGGAACTTTATTGATATATATGATGATCTCCATCTTCTCGTTTGGTGTCATGACACAGGAACAACTCGCTGCGTTGCCTGAACCGTCGATGGCATATGTGTTAGAAGCGGTCGCCGGTCCGTTCGGCGCAACCTTGATTAACATCGGACTGCTCGTATCATTAACAGGCGCATTGCTCGGTTGGACGATTTTAGCGACGGAGATTTCGTACTTGGCGAGCCGGGATGGGGTGTTTCCAAAGGTGTTTCACCGTTTGAATGCGAATGAGACACCGGTGAACGCACTATTCATCACCCAAGCGTTCACCCAAGTCGTCACGGCCATCGCCTTGTTTTCAGAACAAACGTATCTCGTGCTTTCAAGCATCGCTGGAATCGCAGCACTCGTTCCTTATCTATTCTCGGCACTCTATGGATGGATGGAGGCGAAGCGGGCGACGTCGCTACGGATGATGGTCGTTTCCGGGGTTGCCTCGCTATACGCCGCCTGGTTACTCTATGCTTCAGGATTCGAGTATGTCTTGATTGCGATGATTCTATACGCCCCTGGCATCTTCGTCTTTCTTTTGGCAGAACGGGAACAAGGACGACCGTTCTTGACCCGTACCCAGTCGATGATTGCCTTGATTATTCTATTATGTGCGACCTATGGCATTTATGGACTTTGGACAGCCGCGATTGCCCTATAAGAAAACTCACCGGCGCCTCAAGCGTCCGGTGAGTTTTTTGATGATCGGAGTAATTGTTCGATTACACTTGGTGAAGCAGGTCTTGCGTATATATAGCCCTGGAAAGAATCGCAGTCTGTCGACTTTAAGTGTGCCAACATCTCTTCATCTTCCACTCCCTCTGCGACGACGTGGAGATTTAAGCTCTTCCCAAGATGGACGATGACATCGAGGAGATGAGATTTGGACGCCATCCAATCATCGAGAAAGACTTTGTCGATTTTGAGTTCATCGACCGGGAAGGACTTCAAATACTGTAAGGATGAAAAACCTGTCCCAAAATCGTCAATCGACAGTCGATAGTTCAAGCGCTTGATTTGTTCCATGCGTTCGATGATTTCATCGGTCTTTTGCATGACGAGACTTTCCGTGATTTCCAAGATGACGTCTGCTGGGTCGAGCTGGAGTTGTTGCTTGATGTTTCGTAACGTATTCAAAAAACTGTCACTCCGAAATTGATTAGGCGAAATGTTGATTGCCATCGAAAGCGGTTGATCGAACTCGGCTTTCCAGGCTTTCAGTTGTTTCGTTGCCTCTAAGATGACCCAGTTGTTGATGGGAACGATGAGTGCCATCTCTTCCGCGAGCGGAATGAACTCTGAAGGCGGGATTTGTCCGAGTTCTTCATGATGCCAACGAAGGAGTGCCTCAAAACCGATGAGACGGTCTGTGGCGAGTTCATACTTTGGCTGATATTCAAGATAAAAATGCTTTTCTTCAAGAGCTCGATACATCGCCTTCTCAATATGGATCTGTCTAGAGAAGGCAGCATCCATATCCTTTGTCACGAATTGAATCGTACCGACGCCAATCTGTTTCCCTTTGAAGAGGGCACTTTCAGCACGTGTATACAGTTCCTCGAGCGAACTTGCCGATGACGGATAAAACACGCATCCAATCGAAATCGATACCATGATGGAGTGATGGTAAATCCGGAACGGACGTTGCAGCTCGTGTTGTAGATGTCGAAGTACTTGGAACACTTCTTCCTTAGATTCCTCGAAGAACATGACACCGAACAGTCCGCCCGTAGGATGGAATAAAAGAGCGGATTCCGGAATGAGATGAAGTGCGCGCTCCTTGATTTGAATCAGGAGTTCGTTCCCGACACGAGAGCCGAATGATTCATTGATGATTTTGAAGCGGTCGATATCAAACAAGGCAATATGAAAGAGTCCTTCTCGCTCGTCGATTTGCTGAAGGATGGAGTCGTAACGACGTAAAAACCCTTTCTTATTATAAAGTCCGGTCAACTCATTTTGATAAGCGAGGGACTGGACTTCCTTTTCAAGGCGTTTCTTTTCCGACACATCAAATCCGAAGGCGGTATATTGAATCACTTCATTCTTCTCACTAACAATTGGTACGACAGTCAAGTTGAGCCAACACGGCTCTGACTCATGTTGCTTACAGGAGATCGGCATCTCGCCGTTCCAAACTCTATTCGTCGCTAGAGATTTTAAGACGTTACGCGAAATCTCGTCTTGGTCACTCGAATCATGGATGAGATTGAACCATTCGTGGCCGATTAGCTGTTGCTCCGTCGCATCGAGTAGACGGCATAACGAAGGATTGATGTCTACAATCTCGCCTTTCGCATTTGTCGCCAAGTAATGTGTGGACTGTTTGATCATCTCTTGAAAATGATGAAGTAGATTGAACTGTTCTGTACTGATGAGCGGTCCAAATCCTTTTGGGAGAAACGCTAAAAAATAACCATAGATCCCTTCGAGCGAAAAAGATTGCAGGTAGGCAGTCGCATAGATGACGGAGCCATCTTTATGTTGAAACGGCGTCATCGCCGTTGTCGAGAATGGATATTGAAGGAGGAGCGGAGACCATGTTTCGAGAGCATGATCTAATTGCCGGACGACCGGCAGCGGTTGATGGAGGACTTCGTCACGTTCCCAGCCGAATAAAACTTCGGCATGCGTATTCCATAATAGGACCGTACCATCTTGAGAAATATAACAACACGGAACAGATAAAGCATCGATGAATTCATCTACTGGTAAATCACGCAATGAAGCCACATCATTTCCTCCAATCTGTCATGCTAAATACATATTCTAATGTCAGTGTACCTGATTTTGCCAATTCAAGGAATGCTTAAGTTCGTCATTGTCAAAAGAAAGAGGGACGTCATATACTGAAAGAGTAAGATAGTTTTGAATAAGGGGGAAACAATATGTCAAAAACACATGATGTGATTGAGTTGACAGAGAAGTTCGGGGCACATAACTATCATCCACTACCGATTGTCATTTCGGAGGCGAAAGGGATTTGGGTAACCGATCCTGAGGGGAACCGCTACATGGATATGTTAAGTGCATACTCTGCTGTCAATCAGGGACACTGTCATCCAAAGATCATCCAAGCGCTTAAAGATCAAGCGGATAAGATCACGTTGACGTCGCGTGCCTTTTATAACGATCAACTCGGACGTTTTTACGACAAAGTGGTAACGCTTACAAAGAAACAGATGGTGTTACCGATGAACACGGGTGCAGAAGCGGTCGAGACGGCCGTGAAGACAGCACGTCGTTGGGCATATGACGTGAAGGGTATTCCGGGACAAGCTGAAATCATCGTCTGCTCAGGAAACTTCCATGGACGGACGATGGCTGCTGTGTCGATGTCGACAGAAGCGGAATATCAGCGTGGATTCGGACCGCTATTGCCAGGGTTCAAAGTTGTGCCATACGGTGATATCGACGCGTTCGAAGCGGCGATCACAGAGAATACAGCTGCGTTCATCGTTGAACCGATTCAAGGGGAAGCTGGAATCATCATTCCGCCGGCTGGTTATTTGAAGCGGGCATCTGAGCTCTGTAAAGAACATAATGTCCTCTTCGTCGCAGATGAAATTCAGTCTGGACTTGGTCGTTCTGGAAAGTGGTTTGCCATCGAGTGGGAAGACGTCACACCGGATATGTATATTCTCGGAAAAGCACTTGGAGGTGGGGTCTTCCCAATCTCATGCGTTGCAGCTGACCAGGAGATTCTTTCGGTCTTCAACCCAGGCTCGCACGGGTCGACGTTTGGCGGAAACCCGCTTGCTTCAGCTGTTTCGGTCGCAGCTCTTGAAGTGCTTGAAGAAGAAAACCTACCGGAGCGTTCGCTAGAACTCGGGACGTACTTCATGGATCGCTTGAAGTCGATCGACAATCCGATGATTCGTGATGTTCGCGGTCGCGGACTCTTTATCGGCATTGAGTTGACGGAGTCGGCTCGTCCTTACTGTGAGGCGCTAAAAGAGCGAGGACTTCTCTGTAAAGAAACACATGAGACCGTGATTCGATTGGCACCACCGCTCGTGATCACGAAAGAAGAACTCGACCAAGCGTTCGAAGCGATTGAAGCCGTTTTGGCGCCAGCAGCTATTTCGTAAATGAAGACAGCTTGATATAATCGTTTTAGCTCAATCGACACCTGCGTTGCAGGTGTCTTTTTCGTGGAGGAGGAATTCAATGCTGTACGTATACGTTGGACTAGCAGGGGCGGTCGGTGCTTTGGCTCGCTATGGACTCGGCTTGATGGTCGATTCACTGGGATCAAGTGTGTTTCCCGTCGCAACTCTTCTGACTAATCTCATCGGTAGTTTTTTGTTGGGGTGGTTGACACACATGTTTCTTCGAACAGGCAAACCTTCTCCTCAATTCGTCACCATTGTAGGGACCGGAATGATCGGTTCCTTCACTACATTCTCTACGTTTAGTGTTGAAACGATTCGATTATTAGAGGAAAGTCGAATCGGGCTGGCGCTTCTATACGTCTTTCTGAGTATCACGCTTGGACTCGGGAGCTCATGGCTTGGTTATCGTGTCGGCGTGAGACGAAAAGGTGAGGTGAAATAGAGTGACAATCATGTGGATTGCGACAGGTGCCTTTTTTGGTGCGATGTGTCGTTTTGCTATCGGTCAACTGATGAAACGGTGGTCTGATTCCACCTTTCCATTTGCAACATTATTCGTCAATGTGTCGGGTTCGTTTGCTCTTGGGTATTTATATGCCCACACGAGCCATCCGTCGCTCCTTCTCTTTTTAGGGATTGGATTTTTAGGGTCGTTTACGACGTTTTCGACTTTGAAACTTGAATTGATGCGGTTTGCGACAAAAGACTGGATTCGATTCGGACTTTATCTCCTTGCGACATATCTGTTTGGAATACTGGCTGCTTATATCGGATGGTCCATCTAAAACAACGCCCCTTCCATTTCGAAGGGGCGTTGTTTTATTCTGCAAGTTGAAGCTTCTCGGTACATGAAGCACAAGTCGTTTCGTATGACTCGCACTGTTCATCCATATGCTTCCCGCATTCCTGGCACGTTTTGTCCGGTAGTTTTTGATAAAACTCGACAGATGATTCGAGTCGGCTTGCCCATTCATTCATATGAAAATGCCTCCTTCGTAGATGTGTCACGGTATTGGTTGTTATCATGATTGTATTATAACAGGTGGCGCAAAGTCAACTATAATATATAACAGATATATTCGGGATTTTTTGCTACACTATACTCATCAAAAGACGAGGTGAAAAAAATGAAAGTGCCACAGTGTGAAACGATTGGGATTCAATCTGAGGACGTTCCAACGCTACAAACCGCCTTGGCGCAATTAGATGCGCCTCGAGTCAGTCGTTTGTTTAAAGCATTCGCTGATCCGACCCGTTTAAAAGTGCTGTATGTGTTGACGCTCGAACACGAACTATGTGTATGCGATGTGGCCGCCGTTATCGGCCACTCTAACGCGACCGCATCTCACCATTTACGGACGTTACTCGAACAAGGGTTGGTAAAGTATCGTAAAGAAGGGAAAGTCGTTTATTATTCATTGGATGATGAACACGTAAGACAGCTCGTTGAAATTGCATTGACGCATAGTGAAGAACAAAAAGACGTTTAAGTCCAATGACCGTCCCTCGAATGGGGACGGTCATTTTTTTGGTACTTGTCTTCGATTAAAATTCACGTTACGATATATTCAAATGAACGTTTGAATGTTGGGGGGATATGATGAAAAATCGAGACGTACTACCTGTGTCCGGTATTACCTGTACGAATTGTGCAGCTAAGATTGAGCGAGATGTATCGAAACGTGAAGAAGTCGCATCTTGTCAAATTGATTTTGCGACGAGTCGTATGGTGATTGAGTGGGTGGACCAGTCAAACCGTGACAAGACGCTTCAGTCGATTGAGCAGACGATGGGACGGATTGAACCGGGAGCAAAGTTTGTTAAACAAGACGACGATCAAACCGTAGGACGAGATTGGACGCTTTGGAGATTCCTTATGGCTGCTTTTATTTTTTCAATTGCCATTTGGACAGATTCGACTTTAGGATTCATTGCGGCATATTCACTTGCTGGCTACGACGTCGTATACGGTGCGATCCGGAACGTATGGAACCGGGAATGGTTTGACGAGAAATTTTTAATGACCATTGCGACAATCGGGGCATTCGCCATTTCAGAATACCCGGAAGCGGTAGCAGTCATGCTGTTTTATCAGCTCGGTGAATACGTGCAAGGACGGGCGGTACGCGCCTCCCGAAAATCGATTCAGTCCTTGTTGAATATGAAACCGACCCGAGCGCGTGTACTCGAGGCGGGTCAGGAAATGGAACGATTGCCGGAAGACGTGTCGGTTGGGTCACATCTCGTCATTCGTTCAGGAGAACTAGTCCCGATGGACGGATTCGTCGTGAGTGGGGCGAGTTCCCTAAATACATCGTCTTTGACAGGTGAATCCGTTCCAAGGCAAGTGAGCGCGGGCGAGGAAGTGTTGGCAGGTATGGTCAATATCGAGGGGCGTCTCGTCGTTGAAACGACGAAACTTGCGGCTGAGTCGAGCCTTCAAAAAATGATTGCTCTCGTCGAAGAGGCGAATGGAAAGAAAGCAAAGACGGAACAAATGATCACACGATTGGCAAAAGTCTACACGCCGATTGTGGTAGTCATGGCGACACTTGTCGCATTCGTTCCACCCTTGTTTGTAGGGGACTTGAATGAATGGATTTACCGGGCCTTGATTTTTCTCGTCATCAGTTGCCCGTGTGCACTTGTGATTTCTATCCCGTTAGGTTATTTCGGGGGGATCGGTTCTGGATCGAAACAAGGGATTCTTGTAAAAGGTGGCGAGTTCCTTGACACGTTGACTGAAGTGGATACAGTGGTCTTCGACAAAACAGGGACATTGACGACCGGACGATTTGAAGTGACCGATGTCGTGACGACAGACGGTATCACCGTTAATGAACTGTTACATTTAGCTGCTCGGGTCGAACGAGCATCCAATCATCCTCTTGCGCAAGCAATCGTCCGTCGTGCTGGGGAGGTTCAAGCGTTTGAATCGATTCAAGAGGAGCCAGGATATGGTCTCCGTGCACGAGGTGGTGACGACGAGGTGTATGTAGGGAGTGCCCGTTACATGGAACGGTTAGGTCAAGTGATTGCAGATTCGTCAATCGGGACGAATGTACATGTGATGAAGAATAATCGTTGGCTTGGACGAATCGAACTGATGGATACGGTAAAGCCGGATGCGATGGCTGCAATCGAACAATTGAAACGAATCGGAATCCAGACGGTCATGCTATCTGGAGATCGTCGAGAAGTCGCTACAAAAATTGGCAAGCAACTCGGATTGGATGAAGTACGAGGGGAGTTGCTTCCGCACGAGAAAGTGGAGGCAATCGAACGGATGCTCGGAACGCGTAAAGTTGCTTTCGTCGGGGATGGTATGAATGATGCGGCGGCTTTGGCCCGGGCAGACGTCGGTCTCGTCATGGGTGGCGTCGGAAGCGATACAGCAGTCACGGCGGCGGACGTGGTATTGATGCATGATGCGCCAACGGATGTCATTCGGGCCATTGAGCTAGGCAAACGAACGAAGCGCGTCGTCTGGCAAAATATTTTCCTTGCCTTTGGAATCAAAGCACTTGTCATGCTTTTAGGATTGTTCGGCATCGCAACGATGTGGGAAGCGGTATTTGCGGACGTGGGAGTGGCGCTTCTTGCCATCGCGAACGCGACGCGGTTACTTCGTATGACATCATGAAAGAAGTGTCTCGGTTTTGTACCTGAGACACTTCTTTTTTTATTCGATTCTGTCGTGATGCGTTTTAATGCGCAACAACATAAAGGTGAGGATGACAATAATAGCAAGAAGTAAAAAAGTGATGGTGAAAAGGACTTGTGTCAAGAAAGATACTTGATTCTCTGCCGCAATCAACTCTTTATGAATGTCTTTGTATTGCATTTGTTTGAGAGACCGTAAATCTTCTAAAATCGTTTGCCGAAGTTCTGTCATCGTTTCTGCGACAGCCGTCGCTTTCACTAAGTCGCCTTCTTCATAGATGACGAGAACGCGGTCGGCTTCCTTTTCCCAAATGGCATCTCGTTCGAGTAAATCGAGGACAGAGCTCGGTGTGTCCGGGTCATCGATGATGGATTGTTTAAGGTCTTTGGCTTGTCGAGACATGCTATAGTACATCTCTAAAAAGTGTCGGTCTTCATATGCGAGTAATCCACGGATGGCATTTGCCCGTTCGACGTTATAATACATCACGTCTTCAATCGATTCATAGGAGTCGAGTTGTTCGCCTTGAATGGTTTCGAGACGCTCATTTGTTTCTTTCAATTGAAAAATAAAAATAAAAATAATCGAAATAGATAAGATTGATAAACTGATCCATAATAAAATCCACTTTCGTTGTGACATCGTGACCCTCCTTTCTTCTACATCGTACATGATTTTTTTTAAAACGACAGAAAATATTTTTTTGAAAAAGGAAAAAACGGGGAAATGTATAATCATTAAGAGTAGTGTCTCTTGATGAGAGAAGACAATTAGATGCATAAGGAGAGTCAGTATGGCAGAGAACTCGACGTTACACAAGCTGTGCCAGGTTTTACGAAACAAGCGAACCAATCTTACCTATGAGATTCCGAGTCTTTGGAATCGCATGCGTTTCCATTCCGAGCCGGTTCGAGATGGGGTGGAACGTGTCAATCCGTATGATTTTTTGTTGGAAACGATTGAAAAAACGATTTTCCCGTATGCACATGAAAGTCGCGACTATCGTACTTCCATTGCGCTTGCAGACGGACATTTACAAACCGGAGGGGATTGGATCAAACGGGCATCGGTTTACTCCATGCAAGTTCGTACATCGACCTCATGGGACCACGATGGGTCGGGTTACGTTGAAATGGAGAATTCAGTGGGAATGAAAGACACAGGCACTTTTGTGAAAGCGCTTGCATTGATTCCACATCTTCTCTATATGGGGATCGATACATTATTCCTCTTACCGATTTCGCAACACAGCCATAAAAACAAGAAGGGTGAATTCGGTTCTCCTTATGCCGTGCAAGACTTTTTCGCAATCGATGAAGAGTTGAAGGAAACGTTAACTGGTGACGAGATGACGGTCGAAGAAGAATTTGCCGCATTCGTGGAGGCCTGTCACATGGTAGGGATTCGTGTCGTCATCGATGTCATCCCGCGGACGTGTGCCCGAGATAACCGTCTCATCTTAGAAAACCCGGAATGGTTTTACTGGATTCCCTTGACGGAAGTCGATTACTATCATCCGCCATATGTTCCGGGCATTGGGGAGAACGTCAAACCGGAATTTGCTTTCTTGCCGATGGTGTATAACTCAGAAGACGTATGGCAACACTTGCGACGGTTTTCCATGGCACCGAACTTGATTGATGCGGAGAAGTGGGGTCGTGTACGTAACACGTTGCTCGAGCATCCAGAAGAAAACGTATTGGCGATGATTGAACGAGAGTTCGGATTGACAACTGCACCTGCTTTCTCGGATTGTATCAATGACCCGCAACCACCATGGTCAGACGTAACCTATTTCCGACTTTTCTTAGACCATCCGCTTGCAGCGGCACCTTATGTGAACGATGCGAACATTGCGCCTTATATTCTGTTTGACTCGATCAAATCCAATCAATTCCGAGGAAATGAGATCAATGAACCCCTTTGGGAGATGCTCGCTGACATCATTCCTCACTATCAACGGGCATACGGTATAGATGGGGCGCGTATTGATATGGGTCATGCCCTTCCGGTTGATTTAGCACAACGAATTTTGGAACAACCGCGTGCCATCGATTCGAATTTCAGCTTTATCGCTGAAGAACTCATCGAGTCTGGAGCCTGGGCGGCGAAGGATGCTGGCTATAACATGATTATCGGATATGGCTTCTATAAAGAACCGCGATTCAACACGCATGAAACTCATCAATTCTTATATGATTCACGCTTTTTACCTCTACCAGTATTTGCGGCAGGTGAAACGGCCGATACACGTCGTCTCGCGACACGGGAAGGTGGACGAAAGGCAAGTCGCTTGTTGACGGTGTTAAACGGATTTATGCCAAACGGGGTCCCGATGACGAACTCGGGGCTTGAATTGTATGAGACACAACCGATGAACACTGGACTCGATTGTCGACCGGAAGAGGCGTATCAACTCTTCCCGACGGACCCTTATTTCGGCAAGCTTGCGTTTTTTGATGCATATCAGTTTCATTGGGACCATCCAGAACGGGATGAAATGATTGAAGTGATGCATCAAGTGGCTGAAATTCGACGTCGATGGTTGGATGTGCTCGTTGATCCGAATCACTTTGAACCGCTCGTTTTAAATGAACCGTTCGCCACATTCATTGGATTCGCTTGGTTACGGCCAGAAACGAATGATACATTGCTCGTCGTAGCGAATACGAACATGATTGATACGTTACGAGGAGTCGTCACGCTTGATGGGGTAAGACGTCGAAATTGGAATGCGAGTCGTTTTGCGGAGATGGTCTATTCACCTGACTCATGGCCGTATCCGGAGCATTCGTTTGATGACAATTGGAATCTCGTCGTCGATTTGAAACCGGGAGAAGTCAAAGTGTACGAGATGAGATGAAAAAACGCCTTGGACCGAATAACCGGTTCAAGGCGTTGTGTGTTTCATGTAGTAAATGACAAATTCATCGAGCGGCATCGGTTTCGCATAGCGATATCCTTGCATGGAATCGCATCCGATTTTACGAAGGAACGTCTCCTGGTACTCGGTTTCGACACCTTCGGCAACGAGCGCCATACCGAGTTGGCGTGCCATGGCGACAATGGTCGTCGTGACCATTTGATATTCGCGATTCTCTTCGAGTTGCATCGTGAACTCACGAGGGATCTTCAGTTCATCGATTGGATAGCGGACAAGGTATGCGAGTGAACTGTACCCTGTTCCGAAATCATCGATGGACAGCTTGATGCCGAGTGCTTTTAATTCTAAAATGCGATTTAATACACGATCTGAGTGATGTGCGGCAACGGTTTCCGTCAATTCAAAATTAAGGCGTGACGGCTCAATCGGGAACCGTTCGAATAGTGTTTTTAAATAATCAATCAAATGTTCATCGAACAACTGACGGACGGACAGGTTAACGGATAGTTTTGGTAAGTGGATGTCCCCTTGTTCAAACACGTGGATTAATTGGAATGTTTCATGAATCATCCAACGACCTAAATCCTGAATGTGTCCCGTTTCTTCAGCGATCGGAATGAACTGGCTTGGCGGAATGAACGCACCGTTATGTTGCCAGCGCATGAGCGCCTCTGCTCCGATGATTGCCTTCGTCGAGGCATCGACTTGAGGCTGAAGGAAAAGGGAAATCTCGCCTTTTTCAAGTGCGGTTTCAAGCCCTTCCATCAACACTTTCCGCTCTTCCTTGTCCTCCCGTAACTCTGGTTCGAACATGACGGTTTCGTCACGACCTTTGTCTTTCGCGCGATACATCGCCAAATCGGCATTCGAAAGCAAGTGCTTTAATTTTTTCCCGTGCTCCGGGAAGCGGACAATCCCGATCGAGGCATGTACTTCGACGAGTGTCCCGGCCATATAATACGGGGGACGATAGACAAGTCGCCGCAATCGTTCCGTCAACATCTCATCGTCTCCATGTTCCGCGACGACGATAAACTCATCGCCCCCGAGTCGCCCGGCATATTCGTTCGGCAAGAGTGCAGTCCGCAGCCGTTTTCCGATATGTTGTAATAACTGGTCACCCATATGATGACCGAATTGATCATTGATTTCTTTAAATCCATCCAAATCGGAAAACATCAATGTGAACGTACGCCCTTCCTCGATCAAGCGTTCGATTTGCTCTTGAAGTGCGTAGCGGTTATGAAGACCGGTCAAACTATCGAATTTAGCTTGATACAGAATTTGTTCTTGTTGCTCGATCATCTGGGTGATGTCTTTAGCGATAGCGTAGATGCCCTCGACTTCTCCCTCGATGATCATTGGGACGTTGACCAATTGCCAGACGCGTGTTTCCCCTTCGTCGGTCATCACACGCACATCGATTGTTCGGGGACGACCGTTCGTCAACTCTTGAAGAATGATGGTATAAGGTGCACGGTCTTTCGATTCAATGATGTCTAAGATGTTCGAGCCGAGTAGTGTTTCGGTTGTCAGTCCTAAGATAGAGCTGCCGGCCTCGTTGACAGATAACACTTCGCCATGCAAGTCGAATAAGAAAATCGGTTCTGAATGGTAGGCAAAAAGCGAACGGTATTGCTGTTCACGAATTTCTAATTCATGTGCCTTCGTCGACACGGCAACTTCCAAATCTGTGTTGACGGAATGCAAGCGATGACTGATGAGTGCGTTCTGTTTGGAGACGACAAACTGACGAATGAGCAACAAGAGGACGGCATTTGCAATCATCGAGTCCATCACGGATGTTCCGAGAAGACGATCGGAAGCGAGTAAAAACATCATGACGACCACACTATACAGCACATAATCGACAATGGAATCGTAGGCAAGTACATCTTCCGATACATCATCGACCCAGTAGCTGATCGAGATGGTCAAGATACTACTGATTTGTAAAAGGTGAATCACTTCATGTGTGATTCCCGAAAAGACAAACAGCGTGTTAGCAATCGATGCAATCGTGAATCCAAGAATTCCGATGAGCAATAAAATGCGGAACTGTTGACCAGCTGAGACGACTCGATTTAAGTACAGGAATGCGAGCATCATATAGAGGCTGATGAGTAACATCTGCTCTTCAAATCCGCTCAACTGTGACACGAGCGAGACGGCTTGCGTTGAAAAGAACCAAATATGAAGTCCGCCAATCAAAAGGAAACTAAACAGGGCGATTAAATCGAATGTGCGCAGTTTCAAAGTACGAAACTCAATCGATTGCGTGATGACGATTAAAGCCATGATTAAATAAAAGAAATTTTGAAGGAACAACAAGGACTGCGTATTGTCGTTGATTGAATGATAGTGCATCAATAAGTACAGCGTGAAACATACATTTCCTGCACTAATCAAAATATGGATAAAACGCCGCATCCCTCTATGTTTAAAGATTGCTACTCCGCTAAAACCAATCGCGGCCCCGGATATGACGAGATAATAGATGAACAACGTGATCTGTCGTAAGTCGTGCGGGGTTAAAAATAAAAATAAAAGTCCGGTAGAAAAAGTTCCGATGAGAATCGCCGGAACGTATTGGCGCAACGAGTAAGCAGACAACTCATGCACCTCCTTCTGTATATGTATGGGGCTCTTATTTATTATCGGAACAGGTGAACAAAGATTACACAAAAAAATCGACAACAATCTATATTGTTGTCGAAAATTTTAGATTTACAGTGTATAGGAGTGTTCTTTAAAGTTTCCGACGACTGAATCGATTTCAGACACAGTGACAAACGCCTCAGAATCGATTTCAGACACGATTTGACGAAGGCGTGGGATTTCATTGTTCTGGACGACGACGTACAGCATTTTTTTCGAATCGTTCGAATATCCGCCTGTCGCATCCATGATGGTGACGCCCCGTTTCAAATTCTGCTTGATGACCAAGTTGATTTCGTCTGCTTTTTGACAAATGATGAAGCATTGCTTTTGGGCAGCGAAGAATTTATGAATCGTAAGCAGCGTTCGGGATCTGACGAAGCTTAACACAAGCGCGTACATGACAGCTTTGATGTCAAAGACGATGAAAACCAACACATAGACGATGATGTCTTGTGTCAGAAAGATTTTAGGCAACGACAAGTTTCGATTATTCATATAGATGACTTTCCCTAGAATGTCGAGTCCACCGGTGGAAGCTCCTGCAAAGAGGAGAAGTGCGAGTCCAAGCCCTGAAACGATTCCGCTGAACACCGAAGCGACGAGCGGATCATCGAGTGGGGTCGGGGGAATCAAGACTGGCAAACTATCGATGAGGATAGAGGAAAGTACGACGACAATTCCTGTCATCAAGATAAATCGACGTCCCAAATATTTTAGTCCCAATAAAAAGAGTGGGATATTAAGCACGAGCTGTGTCAAACCGATGGGAGTTCCAAACAGTTCATTCGTAATCAACGTGATTCCGACGATTCCCCCAGAACCGATTTCGTTTGGTTTGAGCAGTAAGCTGACAAAGACAGACTGAAGGATTGTCCCGGCAATGATGAACAGTACCGTTTCAAGGGCAACCCGTTTTCGAGATTTTGCATACATAGATAATGGCTAGGCCTGACGCCTCCTTTTTGTAAGTCTTCTGCAAGCGTACTGCTACTTTTACCTCATTTCAAGTCTCACATGTCATTATGGAATCGATCGATATCACTCGCTAATTGCTCATGTACGTAATCGATGACTTGAGCATCATCAAAAAGTCCGAGCGGGACATCGTCTGGAATCGCATCGAATGGGGAGACGAAGTACAGGATGGCCGCAACGAGCTCCTCTTGTTTATCTGCTTGCATCTCAAATTGTTCATTGTAAAGCGCGCGTAACATATTCAGCATTTGTTTCATCTGGAAGTAAAGTGTCAGTTCTTCTTCACGCTCGATGTTACTGATTTCATTGGATGCCACATCGACTGTGACTTTTGCGAGTGCGCGTTCACCTTGAACGAGCAAGTCGCCCAATTGTTCTCGGTCGCGGATGTCTTCTTTCGCTTGTTTTAAAAAATGTGTGTATGTTGTTTTCCAATCTGCCATTTGGATTCCTCCTTCTTTCTTCATCTACTAATATGCCCGTTTTTGCGCATTGGTTGCAACTTTTCCTGAAATTTAAGAAAATAAAGATAACTGAAAAGGAGGAACGATACATATGTCTAAGATTTCGATGCCGACAGAGGCAGATTTCGCACGCTATGCAGAATTAGCGGTGAAAAAAGGTGTGAACATTCAACCTGGTCAACAATTAGAAGTACGTGCTGACATCAGTCAGGCACCACTCGTCCGTCACGTGGTGAAAGCTGCTTATGCGGCAGGAGCGAAGCAAGTGTTCGTCAACTGGAGCGACGAAGAAACAGGGAAGATCCGTTATTTCAATGCACCAGCGGATTCGTTCAAAGAGTTTCCAGATTGGTTGAAGGCTCGTTTTGAGCAATTGGCTGAAGAGAAGACGGCATTCTTGTCAATCGTCAGTGATGACCCGGATGCGTTGAATGGTGTGGAATCGTCACGCATTTCGGATGCAAACCGTGCAGCAGGACAAGCGCTTGCGAAGTGGCGTCAATATGTGATGAGCGACAATGTGAGCTGGTCAATCGTCGCAGGTGCATCAGAAGCGTGGGCACAAAAAGTATTCCCGGGACGTGATGATGCGGTTGCAGCATTATGGCAAGCCATCTTCGCAGCAACGCGGATGGATCAAGAAGATGTTGTCGCGGCATGGGATACACACGATCAATCACTCCGTAGCCGTGCGAAGCTGTTGACAGAGAAGAAATATGCGAAGCTTCATTACAAAGCGCCAGGTACGGAACTGACGATTGGACTTCCGAAAAAACACGTCTTCCTTGGCGGTGGCGGCCCGAACGTCGATGGCATCGACTTTATCGCGAACATGCCGACGGAAGAGGTGTTCACGCTCGCAGATAAAGACTCTGTGGAAGGTCACGTGTCGAGCACAAAACCACTCAGCTACAGCGGGAACTTGATTGATGAGTTCACTCTTTGGTTTGAAGGTGGGAAAGTCGTCAAAGCGGAGGCGAAAAAAGGGCAAGCGGCTCTTGATGAATTGTTGAACATGGATGAGGGGGCGCGTCGTATCGGTGAAGTAGCGCTCGTTCCGGATGATTCTCCAATCTCGAACTCGGGTCTTCTCTTCTATAACACGTTGTTTGATGAGAATGCATCGTGTCACTTGGCGCTCGGCCGTGCGTACTCGACATGTCTCGAAGGGGGTCCTTCGATGTCACAAGAAGAGCTCGCGGCGAACGGTGCGAACGACTCGATGACACACGTTGACTTCATGATTGGTTCAGCCGAAATGAATATCGATGGTGAACGGGAAGATGGGACGCGTGAAGCAATCATGCGTGACGGGAACTGGGTCATCTAAACAAAAGAGCGAATTCCGAAAGTTACGGAATTCGCTCTTTTTACGTGCAATCGTATAGATAGCGCAATGCGTGAGGCAAGCGGCGACGCCAGGCCGATTCGTTGTGAATCGCATTTGGTTCGACTTCATATCGGAAAGCGATTCCTTTTTGCGCGATGACGTCAATCAGTTTCGCATTCGTGAATAGGTAGTCGCTTGGAGTGATAGGCCCGCTCTCTTCATTTGTTCCAATATCCATATATAGTTTACCGGCGAACTCAGAATGTTTCATTTCTCGGATCAATGGATCAAGATTGGCCCATGCCGCAGTGGAGAGGGAGCCAACACGTCGAATAGAAGGATAGGTCGCCATCATGTATAGAGAGATGACACCTCCCATCGAGCTCCCCATGACCCCGACATCTTCTGGGTCAGTAGCGTACTCGCTGTCAATTCGTGGTTTTAATTCGTTCATGAGCCAATCTGTATACATACGGCCTCGGCCACCGAGTGTTGGACGACTTCTTGCCAATTCGGGTCCAATCCGTCGATACAGCATCTCATCTTTCTCATATGAATACTCATCATAACGGTCCAGCCAGTTCGGGGCGCTCGCGATGGCGACGACCATGAGCGGGAGTCGTAGCAGATCGATGCAACGATCGATTTCCCAGCCTTCTCCATATGTAGCAGTGTTTCCAGAAAACACATTTTGTCCATCATGCATATACAGGACAGGAAGCGGGGTGTTGATGTCGACCCAGTCTGGTCGAAATACGCGGACAATCCGCTTTTGACCACGTACCTTCTCCGTCGGAATCGACACGTTCAATTGTTCAATCATCTTTCGTCACCTCTTTCTACTTGTATTGTGGAGAATCATGAACCAAAATACAATCGTCTGACTCGACTACCTACCGTTCGTTAGGTAATGTATAAGGCAAGGAGAGTGAATGACGTGAATACAAAAGATAAAATCATGCAGTCTGCTCGCACACGCTTCGCACGGGAAGGTTACGAAGGGTTGTCACTAGCGGCAGTAGCGGAAGATGTAGGAATTCGCAAGCCGTCTTTATATGCCCATTTCGATGGGAAGGAACAATTGTTCAAACAAGTCGTCACAGACATGGCGAATCGTTACGAAGAAGTATGGCAGACAACGTGTGACGATACGGTAGGACAACCACCTTTAGAACGAATCGATTCAATTGTCAACACGCTCACGTCCTTCTTTAGTGATCATGAGACATGGATGTTGACGAAACGAATGTTACTTGTCCCTCCTCCTGAGTTTCGAGAGTATATCGAGGAAGTCATCGGTACGGTCGAAACCAAGTTAAAACGATTTGAGAAAGAGCAATTTCGACTGGCGATGGAGCGTGGCGATTTACCGGTACAACCGCTCGATGTACTATATGCTGCGTACTATTGCTTCCTAGACGGTGCTTTATTGTCTTTATTTACATTTGAAGATGACCGGGAGATGCGACAACAAGCTGCGTTTCGAATTTTCAAGAAAGGGGTGGGTTGGGATGAGTAAAGAGAAGGGTGCATGGATTTCCCTCCTGCTTGCAGGACTACTCGAAATCGTCTGGGCGACGACGATGAAGCTGTCTGAAGGCTTCACGGTTTTAGGTCCGACATTGTGGACAATCGTGTTATTGATTCTTAGTTTCGGATTATTGGCGAAAGCGTTTCGGACGCTTCCTGCCGGGACGGGGTACACCGTATTCACAGGAATCGGAGCGGTCGGCACAGTAATAGTTGGTGCCTTCTTATTTGACGAGGGGCTTAATGGATGGAAACTGATCCTTGTGGCGACATTGATTGTCGGTATCATCGGATTGAAGCAAGTGACAGGAGGGGAAGAAGCATGAGTTGGGTTTATCTGATTGGAGCGGGAATTGCTGAAATGACAGCCGTTTTCTTTATGGGGAAATCGAAAGGATACCAGATTTTGAAATGGTCGATTGCATCGATTTTATCGTTTACGCTCAGCTTTTATTGGTTATCAAAATCACTTGAGGTCATTCCTCTTAGTCTTGCCTATTCCATCTGGGTAGGTATCGGCGCGGCCGGTGGTGTCATTTTAGGGATGCTCTATTTGAACGAATCGAAAAGTCGCTGGCGCATCTTTTATTTGACGCTGATTATCGGGAGTGTGGTCGGGTTAAAAGTTGTGGCCTAAAGGATTGAAATGTGCTGAAAACGGGAATTTATTAATTCAGATTATGAGATGAAAGAAAGGGGCGGAAAACGATGCATCTTGTCGAGTTGCAATCCGAACGTTTGCGGTTTGAACCGTATACGCTTTCTGATTTCTATTTTGTCAAATCGCTTCTCCAAGATCCTCGGGTGATGCGCTTCATCAGTCCGGATGGGAGACCGTATACTGACGAACAGACGATTGAGTGGTTTGAACGTCAATTGGCCCGCTATGAGACAGGACGCCAAACGGGTCTCCTGAAGCTCATGACATTTGACAGTGATGAACCGATCGGTCACGCAGGTACGTTATTGCATGAATTGGACGGTAAAATCGAGTTGGAAGTCGGGTATTGGTTGTCACCGAAGCATTGGCACATGGGATATGGTCGAGAAGCCGCTGCGCGTCTGATGCAGCATGCTTTTACGGAAGGCGAGAAGGAGATTATTTCTCTGATTCATCCGGACAACGTTCCATCTCAACGTGTCGCCAAAGCGAATGGTCTTCACTGGGATCGAGATACATTCTATAAGGATATGTTCGTCTCCGTTTATGCGGGTGACTTGGAGCGGTTATGTCGACATATCGATCGTCAACAAATGACACGATAAAAAGTCTCCAAAAAAATAAAAAAAGTTGTTGCCAACTCAATAGTTTCTTGATATATTAATAGTGTCCTTAAGAGAGGACACGACCTGATTCTGTAGCTCAGCTGGGAGAGCGCTACCTTGACAGGGTAGAGGTCGCTGGTTCGAGCCCAGTCAGAATCACTTGGGTGCCAAACCCTCGAGAAACCCACCGGAACATGGGTTTCCGCGAAGCCACTTCTTGCGAGAAGTGGCTCTTTTTTTGTATGTTGACATGGCACGAAAGCAATTGGTATATTCCTTTCAATACATAATGAAACGGGGAATGCGACATGGTTCTAACGGGAACCCTCGTCAATGCCGGACTAATTGTCATCGGGGCATTGCTAGGTCTCTTATTTCACCGCATTCCGGAGCGTATGAAAGAGACGGTGACGGCGGCAATCGGACTTGCGGTCATCTTGCTTGGGATTCAAATGGGGATGAAAAGTGAGAACTTCTTAATCGTCATCGGAAGTCTAGTCGTCGGGTCTGCGCTCGGGGAATGGTGGAAGTTAGATGAATTATTGAATGAAGTCGGTTATCGGCTCGAACGGCGCCTTGGGAGTCAATCGAGTGTAGCGGAAGGATTCGTAACGGCCACGCTCATTTTCGTGATCGGGGCGATGGCCATTATCGGGGCGCTCGATAGCGGGTTACGTGGTGATCATGACGTGTTATACACGAAAGGGTTGATTGATGGTTTTACGGCCCTCGTGTTAAGTTCGACACTTGGGATTGGGGTCATGTTTTCAGCAGTTCCAGTGTTACTGTATCAGGGCGGAATCGCGTTACTCGCCATTCAAATCATGAAGTTCATTCCGGAGTCGCTCATGGACAGCTTTATTTTAGAGATGACCGCGACCGGTGGAGTCATGATTGTGGCGATTGGCTTGAACTTGGTTGGAATCACTAAAATTCGCGTGGCCAATTTATTACCGGGGATTTTAGTGGTGGGTTTGATTGTGTCCATCATACATACAATCAATTGAAAAAATGGATGGAAGCGAGTCGCTTCCATCCATTTTTTATGGTTTCTCGATCGTTTCATGATCTTCTTTGGCACTTTCACGCAAGGCTGAAGCCATCATGTCAGCAAGGTTCCGTTCCTGAAGCACGCCGACGCCTCGGTCTGTCGGTCCGCCTGGAGCGGCCACGTCGGCAATCAGTTCATTCGTCTTCCGTGTTTCATGAGACAACAACTCAGCGGAGCCTTTCATCGCTTGAGCGACAATTTGACGCGCTGTCTGTTCATCGTAACCGACATCCGTTAGGACGGGCGTCATCGCACCCACGATTTCATAGAAGAAGGCCGGGCTGCACCCGGCAGCAGCCATAAAGGCCGACATCGTCTTCGCATCGGTGACGGCCGTTCGTCCGACCCGTTCAAAGAGAGAAGTCGCTTTTGCGCGATCAGCCTCATCAGTTTCTGGACCGAACCATAGACCCGTCATCCCGCTCCGATAGGCGACAGGCGTGTTCGGCATGGCGCATACGGCTGGTAACCCTGAAGCCTCTTCTAACTGGCTCGGTTCGATATGTGCCGCGACCGAGACGAGTAACGGTGTCTTCCATTCTTTCGATTCTACATATGGCATGACGCCATCTGGTTGCATCGCTAATACGACGATGTCATAGTCGTTCACGTTTTCGTCCTCGACGATTTGAACGCCGAGTTCATCTTGTAGGAAGAGTAAACGCTCCCGGTCACTTCGGTTTGTCATTGTGATGTGTGTCGGTTCGATGCCCGAGTCGATCCACCCGCGAACGAGTGCCTCGCTCATCGATCCTGCACCGACCATTAGTAGTTGATTCATCATTCGTCACCTCTTCTTTTCGATTCGGTCAATAGTTATGTTGACTATCATAACAAACATACACTCGAATATCGCCCATCCTGCTCATTTGTAAAGAGATGGAAAACGATTTGACATAGGAATCGACGAACATGACAAACGTTTCAAATCGCGCTATGATGGCACTAATTCAAAAGAGTGAGGCGAAATCGTGTGAAACGTGTACTAGTAAAAGGGATTCAAGGTTATCAGCGTTTTATTTCACCATTAAAGCCGCCAACGTGCCGATTTTATCCGAGCTGTTCGCACTACGGAATCGAAGCAATCGAAAAACATGGGGCTGTCAAAGGCAGTTATTTAACCGCTCGCCGACTCATTCGCTGTCAGCCGTTTCATCCAGGCGGGCTCGATTATGTTCCGGATACATTTGATTGGAAAGCGCCTTTACAACGAGAGAAACCTGAGTCACAGCGAGACGATTGAGTTCGTCTCGCTGTTTTTGTACAGAACAAACAATGAATCAGTTGTTTTAGTACAATACTTTTGCATTGTTCTAAGTATTCTGAAAAAATAGAGGTGTACACTATTTTTCGGGGGAAGGGGATACTTTGTATGGGGCAATCATTTAGTGAATGGGTGAGTACGGTGTCCAACTTTGTATGGGGACCACCGCTCTTGATTTTGCTTGTGGGGACAGGCATTTACTTGACGGTGCGTCTAGGTGGAATTCAAATCACCAAATTACCGTATGCGTTGAAATTGGCGTTTTCGAAAAATCAGGATCAATCCTCTAAAGGGGACATCAGTCACTTCCAGGCGCTCATGACCGCTCTGGCGGCGACTGTCGGTACGGGGAATATCGTCGGGGTGTCGACAGCGGTCGTATTAGGAGGACCGGGAGCCATCGTATGGATGTGGGTGTCCGGTTTCTTTGGGATGGCAACGAAATACGCAGAGGCAGTTCTTGCCGTGAAGTATCGGGTCACTGATGAGCGCGGTCAAATGGCTGGTGGACCGATGTACTATCTAGAACGAGGGTTGAATCAACGATGGTTAGCAGTAGCATTTGCTGCATTCGCATCGATTGCGGCGTTCGGTATTGGAAACGGGGTCCAAACGAACTCGGTCGCGCTTGCGCTCAAAACAACGTTTGACGTACCACTTTACATATCAGGGATTCTCATTATGATTTTTACAGGAGCGGTCATTCTCGGAGGCGTGCGTTCCATCGGGAAAGTGGTCAGTTACTTCGTCCCCGTCATGATTGCCTTCTACTTAGGTAGCGGTCTCATCATCATGGTGATGAATTACTCACTGATTCCGGATGCGTTCGCACTCATCTTTAGCAGTACGTTCAGTGCAGAAGCAATCGGTGGAGGGGCCATCGGAGCTGCCATTCGATACGGGGTGGCACGTGGTGTCTTCTCGAACGAAGCAGGTCTTGGCTCTGCTCCGATCGCAGCAGCGGCAGCGAAAACAGATATGCCGGGTCGTCAGGCGCTCGTCTCGATGACTCAAGTCTTCTTGGACACGCTTGTCGTCTGTTCGGTGACAGGATTGACACTCGTCATGGGTGGTCAAATCGAGACAGGACTTGAAGGGGTCGAATTGACTTCAGCTACATTTGAACTGTTCCTCGGACCAGCCGGCGGTTATATTGTCACAATCGGGCTCGTTTTGTTCGCCTATTCGACCGTGCTCGGTTGGTCGTATTACGGCGAACGCTCCATCCATTACTTGTTCGGACAAAAGTCGATTCTTCCCTATCGGATTGCTTTTGTACTCGTCGCGGGACTCGGTGCCATGACGACAAACTTGAACTTGGTATGGGCGTTATCGGATGTCTTCAACGGCTTAATGGCCATCCCGAACTTGATTGGTCTCTTGTTCTTGTCGGGTGTTGTCATTGCCGAGACGAAGCGTTTCAACCAACAGCTTGAAATTGAAAATCGAAAAGTTTCCTAAACGAAAGGACGCCATCCTTATGAATCAGAGGGTGGCGTCTTTTGTTTTGCTTCTAATTCATCGAGTCGTGCTTTTTGTAAATGATCAAACACTTTTGTGATAAAGCCAACCATGATGCCCACCCCGGTCAATACATATCCGATGGTGAATATTTTCCGATGTCGGTCTGTGGGGCAAAATCACCATATCCAATGGTAGTTAGGGTGATGACACTGAAGTAAAGTGCGTCCAACCAACGCATCTCCTCGAACCGGGTGTAAAAAAAGTGTACAGGAGAGGACGGTAAGGAAGGCAAGACTGAATAAGACTTGGAACTCAGGGTCACGGAGACCACACCAGACTCCGCGTACAATTCGACGCAATGTCAGTAAGAAAGGCAACATGTCGCTCGCTCCTTTCAATATTAGGTTTGTTCTCTAAAAACGGGGGAACATCCTCTATAGTTCGAAAAAAGAGAAAGGGTGAGTTGGATGGGGAAAGTCATACCGAAACAAGAAGGTCTCGACCATAGTGTCGATTTTTTACGGGAAGGATATTTGTTTGTCGCGAATCGACGCAAAAGTTTTCAGTCGAATATCTTTGAGTCGCGCCTGCTCGGGGAGCGCGTGATTTGCCTTGGAGGCGAAGCGGCGGCAGAAGTGTTCTATGATGCAGACAAATTCAGGCGTCAGGATGCTGCTCCGAAACGTCTATTGAAAACCTTGTTTGGAGAAGATGGGGTCCAAACACTAGATGGTGCGGCACATACGCATCGAAAACATATGTTCATGTCATTGATGACAAAAGAAAATATAGATCGATTGCTCCGATTGACATATCGTGAGTGGAACCAGATTGAACGAATGGGAGAGGAAATCGTCTTATACGATATTGCACAAGAAGTGTTGATGAAGGCCGTGTGTGAATGGTCGGGAGTTCCACTTGCGAAAGAAGAAGTGGGGAAGCGCACTGAAGAGATGAGGTTATTATTTGAATCGGGTACGTCTCTTGGTCCGACGTATTTACAAGGTCGGAAGGCACGAAGTTCCGCTGAAGCCTGGATTCGTCAGATGGTAAAAGAAGTGCGGTCGAATCGATTATTGCCGAACGAACATACGGCGCTGTACGAATTTTCGTGGCACCGGGATGAATCCGGAGAGTTATTACCTGAAGACGTCGTGGCGGTCGAAGTATTGAACATTTTACGCCCGACTGTCGCAATCTCGGTGTATGTCCTCTTCACTGTCTTAGCTTTACATCAGTTCCCGGATGTAAAAGAGCAGGTAGAGCGGGGAGAGGTCTCGAAAACAGAATTTGTCCAGGAAGTGAGACGGTTTTATCCATTTTTCCCTGTAGCGGCAGCTCGTGTCAAAACCGATTTTGAATGGGACGGCTATGCATTTTCGGAAGGGACGCTGACGCTTCTTGATTTGTACGGTACGAATCATGACTCCTCTATTTGGACGGAGCCGGATCGATTCGATCCCTCTCGTTTTAAAGATTGGAACGAGAGTCCGTTTAACTTTATTCCGCAAGGTGGGGGAGATGTAGATTTTGGACATCGATGTGCCGGCGAACATGTGACCATTGCAATTCTTGCACAAGTCATTGAGTTGTTTACTAAGGAATACGCCTACACGGTCCCGCCTCAAGACTTAAGCTATAGTTTTGTAGACATGCCGAGTCTGCCGAAAAGTAAATTGCGATTGACTCATCTAACTCGAAATCAATAAAAAAGTCGCCTACTCGATGGGAGTAGGCGACTTTGAATTTACTTCGTTTGCAAATTTAGGTGTTTGGAGATGGGACGAATCGAGACCGATGAATCGATCATTCGATTATCCCGTTTCGGTTCATCGGTACATTCAATCTGCCAGTCGGTGTCATGAAGCTCTTTTAGTCCGACGGCGATGTCGTATAGGGAATAGTTCGCATTTCCGTTTAACTGATAGATGCCCGGTCCACGTTTAGTCAAAATTTCAAATAGCGCGTCTGCCGTGTCTACTAAAAATGAACATGATGGATACCAATGCTCACTCGCTTGGATGACCCCTCGTTGCTTCATCTCGTTCGTAAAATAGTCCATCATATTATTCGATCCGGCCTCATCCCCGATTTGCCATCCGAGACGAACGATTTGAGCACCAGGATTGGCGTTCATAATCGCACGTTCGCACTCACGCTTATACTTTCCATAGTCATCCTCGGCATCTGGTAGCGTATCTGGGGAAATCGGTCCGGTCACTTCATCTGAAAAAATTGAAACCGTGCTCGTGAACAGGAAAGGGATTTTCGCCTCACCACATAAACGAGCGAGCGTCTCGGCCCACTTCACCGCGCCCATACCGATATGTAAAAAGTAGTCCGGTCGGATGCGCTCGATGAATTCTCGCATTTCCTCTTCGTTTGTCGTGGACACTTGCTCGCGATTCCACGCAATCCCTTCAATTCCGTGGCGCTGCAACGTTTCGGCAACAACGGGTGCCACTGTACCGTTCATTCCTGTAAGAATAGCTTTCATTTCGATTCGCCCCTTTCACTCTATATGATGCCACAAAACGAGTGTGGACAAACAACCGATGTGCCGGGCTATGCTAGACTGGATGATGGAGGGATCAATCATGAATATTCGACAAGCAACCAAACAAGATAGTAAACAAATTGCACCACTCATGTATCAAGCGATCCATGAGATTGCGTACACATTGACGGCATCAACGGATACACCTGAGGTATTGGAGCGACTAGCGATGTGGGTAGAGAAACCAAATAACCGCTTGAGTCACGAAAACATCTGGGTGGCGGATTTTGAAGGAGAAGTTGCCGGAATGATCATCTCGTATCGTGGGGATAAGGCAGAAGAATTGGATCGACCGATTCGAGAATGGTTGACGGCGCATGGAAGTGGAGAAGAGGTGGACGTTGAAACGGAAGGTTATGTCCAATACATTGATTCACTGGCTGTCGCAGAGGCGTATGGAGGTCGTGGAATCGGGACGAAGTTAATCGAACACGTTTGTCTCGTTGCGAAAGAACGCGGTGTGCCCGCCGTTACATTGAACGTGGATCAAGAAAATCCTGCGGCACATCGCTTATACACACGTCTCGGCTTCCATAAGGAAAACGAAATCAACATTTCTGGGGCGAGATTTGACTATATGATCAAAGAAATCAATTCGACTCCTTTCTCAGTCTAAAAGCGGATGCGCAAACTTCTTTTCTCGACTATACTAAGTGCTTGAGGAAAGATATACGTAAAGGAGATACATTATGGAGTGGAAGAACATTTGGCGAGGGATGGCCATGGGGACGAGTGATTTAATCCCTGGTGTAAGCGGTGGTACCATTGCAGTCATTTTAGGCATCTACGATCAACTCATCGAAGCGATTAGCGGCGTATTTAGCCGATATTGGAAAAAATATATCGGGTTCTTGATTCCATTGGCAATTGGAATGGGGACAGCCATTATCGCATTGAGTCGAGTAATTGAATACTTATTGCTGGAGTATTATGCACCGACACAATTTTTCTTTATCGGATTGATTTTAGGGATTATTCCACTTCTATTCGTGGAATTTAAATCACGCGCATCGATTCGTCCGGTTCATGTTATTGCTATGGTTGTCGCAACGATCCTTGTCGCGAGTATGGCATTCTTGAATCCGGTTGATTCGTCTATTATGACGGACGTGACGTTCGGGACGGCGCTTCTCTTATTCTTCTCCGGTTGGTTGGGCAGCATGGCGATGTTGCTTCCTGGAATTAGCGGTTCATTCGTCTTGTTGTTAATTGGCGTTTATCCAACCGTCATCAGCGCCATCTCAAACTTCAATCTGTTGATTATTGGGATTGTCGGTGCTGGAGTGGCCGTCGGCTTTATTGTAAGTAGTAAAGTCATTCGTTACTTGTTGGCGAATTTTCCGGGAATGACGTTCTCCGTCATCATCGGATTGGTCATTGGCTCACTCGCCGTCGTGTTTCCGGGTGTACCAGCTTCTGGAGCCATGTGGATACTCAGTATCGTCGCATTCATCGCGGGGGTCATCGTCGTCCGATTACTCAGCAAATATTCTGTCTAAATGAAAAAGGAGTCCAGCGATCAGCCGGACTCCTTTTTAATAGATGAAGGGGAAGAGGCGCTTGCGCGTCTTCGACCAGGATTGGTAAGACTGACCGAAATGGCGAATGAGCATACCTTCCTCGATTCGAATTCGGTACAGTAACGCAAGCGAGGTGAGACCCGCACCAATCAAGGCGATTCCCCAATGAAGAAAGTATAGCGAGAATCCGAACGTAATCAATAACAACCCTGTGTAAAGAGGGTGGCGTAAGTAACGATACGGTCCCGAGCTGACGAGTTCATCTTCCGGTCGGACGACGACATGTCGTGTGAATTGATGACGTAAGTGTAAAATCCCCCAATAACGTAACGACACGCCGGCTATGTAAAATGTGAGTCCAATGATTCGTTGAACCGTTGGAGGCTGTGATTCGAACATAAACGAGGAAACAAGAGACAAACCAAAGACGCCGATCATCGCCGTCGCTACAAAGTAAAAACTCTTCCGCTCGACAGCCCCGTCTGTTGCCTCTTTTCGGTTACGAAATCGCCACGTCTCAACTAGCCAAAAAAATGATACGACGATTAATAGGACATCCATCCAATTCATCACGCACATCCTCCCTTTTGATTCATGTTTTATTACCCCACCTACGCATAACAAAAACCAAATCCATCAGGGCGATATTCGAAAAAAATTGTCAAAGTGACCAAAACAGGTTATCATCTAATGAGAATGATTATCATTTTTGCGTATATAGAGAGGAAGGGTGCGACGATGAACGAGGGAGTATTCGACGTGACGATTATCGGTGGGGGACCGGCTGGATTGTATGCCGCTTTTTACAGCGGTTTACGGGGCATGAAGACAAAAATAATCGAATTTCAGCCTTTTTTAGGTGGGAAAGTACACGTCTATCCAGAGAAAATGGTCTGGGATGTAGGTGGTCTCCTACCGACGACTGGGGCAAAACTGATTGACCAACTCGTCGAGCAAGGTCTCACCTTCTCTCCGACGGTTCTGCTTGGCGAGAAGGTGGAGTCGATCTCTAAGCGTTCAGACGATTTGTTCGGGATCGACACGACGAACGGTCATCATATTTCCAAAACCGTCATCGTTGCTACCGGAAGCGGGATCCTCAAACCGCATAAGGTTGAAGTGAGCGGAGCGGAGCGGTTCGAATTGTCGAACCTCCATTACACGGTTAAATCACTTGAACGCTTTAAAGGAAAGCGCGTCTTGATATCGGGTGGCGGCAATAGTGCAGTCGATTGGGCGAATGCGCTCGAGCCGATTGCAGAGCAGGTCGTGCTGACGTATCGAAAAGAAGAACTTAGTGGACATGAAGCACAAGTTAAAAAAATTAAGCAGAGTCGAGTCGACTGTTGCCCACGATCAAAAGTGACGGATTTGATTTCTCACGATGGGAAGTCGATTCAACAAGTTCTTTTGACTCATGTCGAAACAGGGGAGACGAACGTAATCGATGTCGATGAAGTGGTCATCAATCACGGATATGAACAAGACGCAGAGCTACTTCAGAACAGCGAACTACAGGTTGACATGAAGGATGGATTTTATGTGAAAGGGAATTCAGGTAGCGAGTCATCCGTACCGGGATTGTACGCTGCGGGTGATATTCTCACGCATGACGGGAAAGTACATCTCATCGCGGGAGCGTTTCAAGATGCTGCGAATGCGGTGAACCGGGCCAAAACATACATTGACCCGAATGCTACCGCTACCGCAATGGTGTCCTCTCACAATGAACGGTTGAAAGAGAAGAATCGTCAAATCATAGAAGAAACCATCATGAAGCAGTAAGAGGGGGACTCTTACTGCTTTTCTTTAGGGTAATC
The DNA here is from genome assembly GCF_018617035.1 of Exiguobacterium sp. s140. Lineage (GTDB taxonomy): Bacteria > Bacillota > Bacilli > Exiguobacteriales > Exiguobacteriaceae > Exiguobacterium > Exiguobacterium profundum. The sequence goes on along the minus strand of NZ_JACSJK010000005.1, from coordinate 117,912 downwards.
ACAAAGCTCGGTAATCACACCGCCTGAATGTCGCGGGTCCATGTAGATTAAGCGTCTACCTTTCGCCGTCGTACGTAGGGTGTCTTCTAAAAAGGTGATGCCGTTCTGTTTGTGAGCGGCCATCGCTTCATCCAAATCATCGACACGGTAGGCGATATGATGGACACCCTTCCCTCGAGCTTTCATGAACCGGGCAATCGGACTCGTCTTACTAGTCGGACGTAACAATTCGATGACATCCTCTCCAATATGAATGACGGCCAATTCGGTCTCGACCCCGATGGCCGTGTTCGTATAGCGGTCCACGAGTTTTCCTCCTAAGACCGTCGTGTAAAATGTGATCGCCTCATCTAAGTCTCGAACGGCAATCCCAGTATGATCGATATGCATGTACATTCCTCCTTCTGCTTCAGTTTGCCTAAAGTTGAACAAAATGTCACTTCACAACGTTTCAAGCCTATCCGATATAATAGGAGAGGGAGGGACAGCGAAATGAACGGAAAAATCACGATGGGTTTGGTGGGCACTTTCGCCTTTGTATCATTTGTGTTTGGACTCTCGCTTGCGACGTTTGTCGACTATCGCATCAATGAAGAACAGGTTGTCCTTGAACGATTAACGACCCATAAACAGATTGGTCCGACCGAGTTGCTGTCTACCGAGGTTGACTTTCACTTAAATGGGTCGAATTATGCGATTCGTTTTAAAGATGAACCAAACATTACGTATTGGTTCAATGTCGTCGATCGCAAAATTAAGTTCGATCGGATTGAATCACTCGATTTGAGAGACACGGGGCTTCGGACAGAACTGTTTGAAGCGATGCCGCCTCTAGCGATGGAGTCGACTACTGCTGCAGAATAAAAGACGTCGAATGAACAACTTTTTCCTTGGAGAAAGAGTTGGTTTGCTCGACGTCTTTTGATTGTTATAAATAAATCGGGGTCGGTGGTGCCTGTAGCGTGTACGTATAACGACAAATATTTGAGATTTGGGTACCGTGGCGTCGAAGTATATATGTCAAATCAGGTTGCAGGTTTGTTGCTGAAATATGTGCCTCTTCGATGTATCGGAACATGTAGAAAAATTTTTGTTGAAGGAATGAAATGGCGTCCCTCAATAAAGGCTCATCACAATCAATATGCATCTCTTGTATTGAAATATGGTACATATGTAAGCGAACTTTCATGATTCCAATCACTTGTCGATTCCACTTCACGGAATAGAACAATGTTTGCTGGCGAACTTCTCGTGCGAATTGTTCATCTGTCATTGACATGGCACCCGGAAGGAGATGACAATGCTCATTTCGAAATGTGAGCCAATCGACTCTTCTTGAATAGTCCACTAATTCGAGTGTCCAATCGCTATGAGTTGCTTTCTCACACGGGATGAACGGTAGATGATACGTTTTCGTTTGATGGAATACTTGAAATCCTGCTGCTTCATATATTCGAAGCTTATCTTGATTTTGATAGTCTTCCTCCTGAAGATAGTACGTGATCGGGTACGTCGTTTCTCGACTTCGCTCATAGATCAAACGGTGAAGTAGTCCGCGAAAGACGTGACGATCACAATACGTGGCTTGAGAGAGGCGAATAGCATGTTCCGTCTCAAGCTGTTCGTCGTTTGCGACGATCGAAGCGAGTGGGGCATCGCGATTGAGTGCAACATAGACGTGATGATGTGAGGGGAGGGAAAGAAGCAAAGGAGCCTTGCTTAAAGGATATAGCGACTGAATGGAAATACGCTCATGTAACGGTAATTGCCTGCATTCTACAAAACGTAGCGCTCGTTTCACGAAGAATCCTTCTTTCTTTATCAAATGATAAGTACAAATAAATTGTAAGCGCTATCTTGCATCGAGGTGTGTGGCATTATAATGAAACCTGACTCGAGAAAAAATCAATTACGCCAGAAAAAGGTTCGAGTAAAATAGAACATATCCGTTCAATACAATGAAATGGATTTCGTTTCATCGTTCATCTGTGAGATTCGTCAAATGTCAGCGCAATGAACGGATGAGACGTGCTATACTTAAACACAATGAAAACACGGAGTAGGAGTATATGATGAAATACATTTATCAACTGATTCTGGTTTCTGTGCTTTGGTTGACAGTAACACCGCCTGCAGCCATGGCCGAGACAGAACCGGTCGTCATTCATGAAAATATCATTGTCGAAGAAGATGTGGACATTCATGAAGGATTTCAATCGCCGAATGAAATGGTGTATTTGTTCGTATTGATTGTATTGTTATCTGTCATCGGACTTGGCATGATGAATACGATTGAATAACGTGAAAACGTTCACAAAAATGCAATAAGTGATTTGGTAACGGTTACAATCGTTCCCTTATACTTATATGTGTAGGAAGAAAGTTCTGCACCAACTTTCTGTCCTCCTTTTCAAATGAACACCCCTCGTTCATATCATGTATTGGAGTCAATCGATCCCATCGATTGACTCCCTTTTTTTAAAATCGGATTCGCTTTTCTTTAGCAATTCGTTTTAAGCGCTTCGTCTCACTAGTGTGTCCGTGACTCTCTAAAAAGTCGACATATACCCGAAATGGTTCGGAGCGATGAGAAAAGAATGGGATATATTCAGCGAACAATTTTTGTTCCGCTTCTTTCAAATTCCCTTCAGCGACGAGAAGGCGGAGTTCTAACATCTTGAGCGCTTGATAGTTTTCGAGCGCGGTATCCTCTGTTTGGGACTTTTCTAACATCCGATCGCAAAGTTTTAAGAGACGAGAGTGGAGGATTTTTCTTGTATTGGCATGACTGTGTTCGATAGGTAGCGTTGAGAGTAAATCGATTCGTGTAGAATCAACATCTTTTGGCACGTGGAGTGCGGTGTATAGGGCGCGGTCAATCCAAACGGTATCAATCGGGGCATCGAGCTGATAATAGTGAATGAGTTGTTTGAGCATGGTGACTTGTGAAATTTTTAAAAGACGAAATGGGTCACTCGTAGAGAAGAGCGGTTCTTCGCCAGCCGATGTAGAGAGGAGGTAAAACATTTCTTCATACATCGTCCGTGCTTCTGTATATTCCTCGGCGTAATGTGCTAAATCGCGAATGATTTTTTTAGCGTGGATGTACCAATTTTTTTGGTCGCGTTCTGACATGACTTGATTCGGACGAATGTACAAATGTTCATACGCAGAATCAACAAACCGTTCCGCCAAGGTGATGGTTTGCGAGAGCGAATGTCGCTCTTCAGAATTTTTTTTCTCTTTATAGCGCGTGTATTGGCTGATCATAAAATCAAAATCTTGATCATCAATCACATCTTTAGGAGTGTGGCGGTACATTTCGACGAGCAAATCGCGTAACGTCGCCTCGCCATATTGTTCTAACAACACGCGTAACTTTCCGATGCGCATCAGCTCTCCTCCTTTCAGTCAAACTTCTCGAAGGCAATCTTGATTTGGGCAGACACCAATTATTATTCCTTTCCCGGTTTTCATCTGAAACAATCATTTGCTCTCATGCTTAAGACGGATTTTCGTAAGAAACGTTGTCAGATGATGGCTAGTTCGGGATAATAGAGAAAAATTGATAAAGTTGAGGATCATAATGATGAAAGATGAACAACATTTATCGCGTGTTGAACGTAGAAAGCGCGAATTAGAACAACAAGAAATCGAATCGTCTCGTGTGGACCATGGTCAAGCGGACGAGCCCTCTATACATGCACAATCTGAACAACAGCGTGAACGGGTAACACGCCAATCAGAACATCCCTTTTTAAATGAACAAACGAAAGAATCTCCAAGGACGAAAAATGGGACGGCAAAGTCGAGTCGGAAACGACTACCCCGGGTTTCATTATTTTCGAAACGGAAATCATCTCGTCCAACATCCCGACAGACGACGAGACCATCGAAACCATCTACTCCCGCTAAACGAGAAACGGATCATGCGTCTAAACAACCAACGAAACGAAAGCGTAAATGGAAAGGGAAAGCTGTCCTTTTCCTACTTGCGATGCTACTGATTGTTGGATATTTTGCGACTGCTCCATTCACATTCCTCATTATGGGGAGCGATGCGCGGGTAGGGGAATCGTTGTCAGGATCTCGTACAGACTCCCTGCAGTTGATGGAGTTCGTACCACGTTCTGGGACTGTTCAGAACGTATCGATTCCACGTGATACGTATACAGCGATTCCATGTGAACCTGAACGTGAAGGTGACAAAATTACGCATGCGTTCGCGTTCGGCGGCGCAGAGTGTACGATTGGTGCCGTGGAAGGGCTGACCGATGCCTCGGTCGATGGACAAGTCGTCATCACGTTCGAATCGTTCATGGAATTGATTGATCTAATCGGTGGGGTGAATGTCACGGCGACGCATTCGTTTAGCGAGAAAGGGTTCAACCAGACGTATGAGTATACAGAAGGTGTTTCCTATGCAATGGATGGAGACATGGCCTTGGCGTATGCGAGACACCGTAAATCGGATACAGACGGAGCGCGTTCGAATCGTCAAACGGAGGTCATGACAGCTGTCGCTGAAAAGCTGGCGAGTCCTTCAGGTTGGACAAAAATTCCGGCTACGTACCGCTTCATGAAAGAAGAAATGGGACTTGAGATGAACGTCTTGCAAATGGCATCTGTCGGATTGACGATGATCTCGAATCCTGAGGTGAATAAGATGCAAGTCGAGGGTCAAGATGCTTATATCAATAACGTGTATTACTATGAACCGTTAGAAGAGAGCGTGCAGGCGATTCGAGACGCCCTTGATTTATCCGTTTGGGGTACTGTCAGATAATTTTAAGAAAAGGGTTTGATTCTGACTTGAAAGAGGAATTTTAATCAAATGAACTACTCTTTTGAGGAGGGAAATTTGAATGAAAGTTTTAGTCATTGGAGCAACAGGAAAGATCGGGAAACGTGTATTGAAAAGCCTGGCGAAAACCCATCAAGTGACCGCTTTAATTCGTTATCCTGAACTACAAGCAGAGTACGAGAAAATGGGTGCACACGTATTGACGGTTGATGTCGAGACAGAACTCGAGAAGAAAGTACATGAGGCGACAAGTGGACAAGATGCCGTTATTATCGCGGCAACTGCCGGCGCGGATGGTTCGAGCACTGAAATTGAACTGCTTGACCGAAACGTTGCGATGAATGCCATCGATGCTGCCAAGAAGGAACGGGTACGTCATGTCGTCTTACTCAGTGCCTATGGCGCCGATCAACCGAACGCTGCACCGAAAGAACTCTTCAACTTTCTGTCAGCTAACAATGCCGCTGACGAGTATATCGAACATAGCGGTTTGAACTATACGATCATTTGCCCAGTGACCATTGTCGATGAACCGAGTAAAGGTTCAATCGAAGCATCAGAGGACTTGAATGATGCGGATGGTGCGACGATTTCCGAAACGGATGTCGCAACTGTCATCGCAGCGTCTCTCGACAACCGGGGTCTGTACGGTCGTCGAATCGAAATCAAGTCTGGTAGCACACCGATTAATGAAGCGCTCGACTTTGAAGGGCGTGGAGAGGTGGCGAACGGAGGAAGAACGACATTACGTCGACCACAACGATCATAACGAGTTGAGGAGAAGACGACATGGAACGGAAACTTTATAAAGACCCAAACAATAAAGTGATTGCCGGTGTTTGTTCAGGGCTTGGAAACTATCTCGGGGTGGACGTCACCATTATGCGTGTCCTATTTGTGGCGATGGCTCTTCTCGGTGGTCCGGGACTCCTCATTTATATCATTCTGGCGCTCATCATGAAAAAGCCAGTGTCAGAATATGAAGCCGAACAAGACGATCGCTTCTAAACCAAAAAATCAATCCGACAAGACGTCGGATTGATTTTTTTAGTTTTCCATATATAATGTATAACTCGCTTCGAACGTTTCGTTTGGTGGGAGGAGTTGGATCCCTTCTTTGTGTAGGAAATCTTTTCGATGGCCTTTATAATCCGCATGTCCGAACCAAGGTTCCAAACAGACGAACGGAGCGTCTTTCTGCGGCGGAGACCAGATGCCGAAATGCGTGAAAGAGGGACTCTCCATCACGATGGCTGCGCCGGTTGGTTGATGTCGGAGTGCAGCATACTCAATTTTCTCAAAAATGAGTGCATCGTCGTCAAATAACGACCGAGTGAGGGGGATATACTGACGTTCTCCGAGTGGTTGATACGCGCCTGTTAAATAAGGGCCCTCGAGCAAGTAGCGATCGAGGGAGCGGATTTCGCCGAAATCGATCACGTAGTCTTCAAATGTCCCGCCCACGAACGGAATGTTGAATGCAGGATGACCACCGATGTTAAACGGTAACGTCGTTTCGCCCGGGTTATGGACACGATACGTCACAATCACTTCTTCGCCCACAAGTTGATAGGACACGGTCAGCGTGAATGGGAATGGATAGTGTTGACGCGATTCCGATGTATCATTCAATGTGAAGCGGATCGACGTGGCAGTAGAAGATTCGACCTCGAACATAGCGTCCCGGGCGAATCCGTGTTGACTCATCGTATAGGTGTTTCCCTCATATACATATTGATCATCGAGCAATCGACCCACAATCGGGAAGAGGATCGGGGCTTGTCGTCCCCAATAGGTCGGGTCCCCTTGCCATAAGAGTTCAGTTCCGGATACTTTCCAACTCGTCATCTCAGCACCTTGTGCCTTTAAGGTTATCTGTATTTTCTCGTTTTGAAGTTGCACAATCCATACGCTCCTTTACGGGTTTATGATAAGTTAAGTGTAGAAATCTTAAGTAAAACAAACAAGGGGTAAATGATGCGCTTACAAAGAATTGGTATTGGAACGCTGATCCTTCTATTGATTGCTGGCCTCGCATATAAAGGCTACGAGGAATATATGATGACACAAAAGAAAGAAGAGGCGGTTCCGATCGTCCAAGATGAATCGGTATTAGGAGGACTCGAAGTGGGGCAACAAGCCCCGGACTTCACTTTGAATACGTTAGATGAGGAGAAGATGACCCTTTCTGAGTTCCAAGGACAGCCGGTCGTCATTAACTTTTGGGCCTCTTGGTGTCCACCGTGTCGGGAGGAGTTCCCTGAACTTGTATCGTTTGAAGAAGCGACAGGTATCCCAGTACTTGGTGTGAACGTCACTAAAAATGAGCGACGAGGAAAAGAGGACGTGGAGGCATTCTTGAATGAGTATCCCGTCGATTTTCCGATTCTGTTAGATGAAGAGGCCGCTGTCGAGCAACAATATCGAGTTGTCGCATTACCGACAACGTACGTTCTAGACGCAAAAGGAATCATCGTGGCGAAAAAAACGGGTCCAGTTGACGAGGCGTGGCTCCAACAACAACTTGACGACATTTTAAAGTGACCCGTTCAAAAAAGCTGAACGACCTGCCCGGTTAGAGTGGGCAGACCGTTCAGCTTTTGTAGTGTTGCTTGATCAACGCATCAAAGTTAGGGGTCATATCTTCTTCAAGATAATAATGATGATTGTCTCGAATAATCGTATCACCAACACGTGCTTCGGATGGTAGGAAACGTCTAGGGATGAAGCTTGAGCCGTTATTCCATCTCAATACGGCATATTTTCCCTCGATCCGTACCAATGTACCGTACTTAATCATACCTCTTCCTCCTCGACGAGCAACTTCTGTCTCTTTTTATCCTTACATCATGTATTCCCACATTCCACAAAAGCTACACATCTTTACACGTGCCTGTCTAATCACTGTGAGCAAGTTATATCGATAAGCGGTAGAGGATACGTTCGAGAAATGTGAAGAAAGTTTGAAGAAAACGCTTTCTTTTTTGAAGGTGGTCTTTTATAATAAAACCACGGGGTGATTATGACGAAACTGTGAACAATGGGGGGATGGTCATGTTTTCTTCTGCAATGATTGGGTTACTCGCTCTGACGGGAGTAACGATCTATGGGGTTGACCGTATGTTCACGGTCCGCTCAGAACGCGTCACAAAGAAATAGGTCTACATAGGGGGAAATCGCAACGTCTTGGGGAGATGTTGCGATTTTTTTATATATCTTGTTGTCGAGACCGGCGATCGGTCTCTTTTTGTTCCACCATCTTTCGATTCCGCTCATGAACACGGTCAAAAAAGGCGTGCTCTGGCCATGCAGGGGACCAGTGGCGTTCTTCAGGGAGTGCCAAGATATACTCTTCCGCCGCACTCAATCGCTCAATCATGTGACTTCGGCTGTCACACAAGTCACCGTGCCCTGGTACGAACCAACGAATCTCATGTTCGTAGATGAGTGATTGTAAGGTTTGTAGCGTATCAAGATAGGCGGTTGGGTCGTGTTCGATAAACGGTGGCTCGACATTGGAACCGTAATCCCCACAGACGAGAAGATTCATGGATTCGATGAGAACGGATATATGTGTCGCGTCATGACCGGGTGTGGAAAGGAAGGTTACGGGCACCGAACCGATTAAAATCGTTTGATCGGGTTGGATGACCAGGTCGATGTCAGGTTTTTGAATCGGGTGATCAATGTAATACTGTTCATAAAACTCGCGAATCTCATTTAATTGGTCAGATGAGTCTGCATCGACGAAAGCCTGTGAGGCGATCGTTGTTGCATCTGAAAAGCCGTAAGCTCCGATGATGTGATCAAAATGATGGTGTGTGAAGATGACATAAAGCGGACGATTGCGACGCTGTAACTCGATGTCACGCCGAATCGTCGCGATTTCTTCCGGGAGCCAGGTCGGATCAATCAATAAAAGGGCATCCGGTGTATCGATGAGGGTCGATGTCGTTCGCATCAACGCGCTTTCGTATACGGTAAAGGATTGCAGCTTCGCTTGAATCAATGGGGTTCCTCCTCGTCTGTATGGATTCAATCTCTCTTTTCCCCAAAACAATGGATGGAACAACAAAAAAGCAGAAAGTCGTGTGACTTTCTGCTTTTGCAAGGTCTCAACCGTGCAGTGTATGTGTGCGAGATCCTCTCGCGTATATGTCGATATTGGAGCGGGTGAAGAGAATCGAACTCTCGTCATCAGCTTGGAAGGCTGAGGTTTTACCATTAAACTACACCCGCATGAAAGAAAAAATATGGAGCGGGTGAAGGGAATCGAACCCTCGTCATCAGCTTGGAAGGCTGAGGTTTTACCATTAAACTACACCCGCGAAACGTATGAACTCTTAACGTTACTTTGATATAATAGCATATACGATGGAATTTGCAAACCCTTTTTTAAAAAACTTTTTAGGTTGCAGAATCCTATTCACAACGCAGATAATAGAAAAAAGGGGAGAAATGAAATATGAGTGAGCGAAAATCATATTTACGACTGATGGGTGAAGGGTTTCGAATGTTGAAACAATCGAAACAAACGAACACGACGGTGTCTCTCCGAAGTTGGACGTTTTCGATCCATCATGAACAAGAATGGCAGGTTGTGTTACGAACGAATCGAATCAAGTGGGTCGGATTACCAAGTATGACGTTTGAGATTCATCCGGATATGATTCAAATAGGAGATCTTCGAGTCACCCGTCACGCACAATCGAACGAAGTACGTTTGACAATCGATGAAGAATGGGGATTGGAAAATAAGGTTGTTTGTGACAACCTAGAATGGGAAACGTTCGTCGATGCGCTCAAACAAGTGAAGGGGGAGTAAGCGTGAGTGGAGAGAGGTTGTATCGGATGGAAGCCGAGGCTCGAGGGAGTGCTTGGCGTGCCCGGGTTCTAACAGGAATTCAACGATTTCGATTTTATAAAGGGGAATTGCTTGCACCGACAAACCGACCGTATGTCGTGCTGAGCATCTCGCAAGATGAAGGAGCCCTGCCAGATTTAATTGAGACCGATATGGGTATCCTCTTGATCCATGAGCGGGTGGGACCAATCTTTATGAATGTCTGTCCGTATGACGTTCAGCTCGTTCGTGTCGAGCTTCATACGAGTACCGGGAAAACCGATCGTTACTGTGCGCTGAACGTCCTCCGCCGCTTTGAAATCGAATACCTTGAACATTCGAACGAATATCGTCCGCTGAGTGCGGATCGACTCTATTTCCTATCCAATCAAACTGTCCGCATGAACTTATTTGGACATATGATCGCCCAAGACGTAAATAGCCAACGTCTATACGTGACCGAACGCTTGAAGTACGCGCTTCAAGCTAAAATGGTCACAGGGCTGGCATTCAAGCAAGTAAAGGAGAAAACAGCATGAAAGAGTACGAAATTGATGGGTGGTTCCGCCTGACGTATCCGGAACATTATGAATACAGCGAAGAGGAAGACTATGTGAGTTTTTACTCGACGGAAGCGGATGCGCAAGGGACGCTTCAAATCTCAATCTATGAATCAGAAGATTCGCAAGAACCAAAACAATCCGCTATGAGCGAATTGAATACGTTCTTAGGCGAATTCCCGATTGATGTGAAGATTGCTCCAAGTGTCACGACTGAAACGAGTGATATGACAACGGCCTACGCAAGTGGGATTGAAGATGGGATGCATTTAGATGTATGGTCCTTGACCGACGGGAAACGGCTCTTATTCTTAACTTACGTAGCCGATCAGGTGACCGATGAAAAGATGGAAATCGAGTCCATTATCGATTCGATTAAGTGGACATAAAAGGAGACACGACGCCAACGAGGCGCGTGTCTCCTTTTGTTACTGATATTTTGGTACATCGAAGTTGAGTGTGTAAGCATCAAGTGATTGATAGATATTATAGATGCTTGTCGTTTGTTTTGCGGCCCATCCGATATCCGTTGCATATTGGTGCGTTCCTGGTGAAGAAGGATTGAAGCGCATCTTATACAGCGTATTTTGTTTATATGTCGGGTGATTGATATAGCTAGCCCCAATCCAGTAAGCTCCTCCGATAATCGCTTCTTTAGGAGAGAACCACTTTTGTTGGAAGGCGTATTTGGCGCCGTTTCCAAGAGGGTTGCTATCTGTTGCTTGAATACCGTACATATTATAGACGGTTGCGGCAACAGGACGTTCCGGATAAATCCGATTCCCACTCGAGTTGATCAATGCATTCCCATCTTTATCGACAGGAACTCCTTTTGCGAGAAGGGATGTACCATGTCCAGTTTCAAGGATGGCATGCGAGAGAAGATACACTTCGTTCACACCATACATACTAGCCGCATCCACGAATGCCTGGCCTTGTCCGCTGAGCGTTCCTTTGGATGTGAGGACCTTGTTCAATGTTGTCGCAGTTGTCCCGGCGCTCTTCGATAAATCTAAGAATTGATAGAATGATCGAGAGTTTGCATCAATCTGGCTAGGATCGACGTATGGGAGAAGGTCATCAACTGATGCACGACGCCAAGTGTTATCAAAGACACGGATATTGTGTCCAGCCGGTCGTTTATACGAAATCGTATAGTAAGTGCCGGATTGACCTGTAATCGTAACGGTTTCACCAGTATTGATTTGACCGTACGCATGAGATGTTAAAATTGGACGGCTTAAAATGTTGGCGGTTCCGACGACTGAACTCGGTGTCACGTAACCGGTCATCGTGCCGTATTTTACTTTATACCAAACGGTTGACCCCGAAGTATAACGGTCAACGTATTGAATTGACGCACCATATGGAATGGTGACGAGCGAGGACGAGCTTGAAGAGGCTGTCATCTTCAAAGCGGTTCCTAACCCTGAGACAACAGTCATCTCAGATTTCACAATCTTTCCTGTCGATCCGTTGACACTTACCCAAGCACGAGGTAGGTAGGCTTCATCGTATCGATGTGCATCCGTTTGGGCGAATTGAGCCACTTGACGGTCTGCCATCTGACGAACTGTCATCGGATAACTCGTATACGAAACTTTTTTCGTGATGCCTGTCGCAGGTGGGGTCGTTGTGACAGGTACGACGTAATCGGTATGAATATAGTTGCCGCTATACGTCCCGCTCGTAAGAAGTGCCCATTTCGAACCGACAATCGGTTTGATGTTGACAATCGTTCCCGTACTTAACGTTCCGACTTTATTAGTCGTCGATGATGAATCAGGCGTAGAACGAACGTTGAGGGGCTCGTTCCCGTCTACATAGATGCGAACTTGGCGTTCTTCTTCATATTGTTCGTCTGACGGTGCTGTTTTCGAGAAGTAGTCCGCCGTCGCATAACCTGTGATCGGACCGTATTCGATTTTAAAGAATCGCTCCGTGAGACCAGGCTCCGACACTTGCTGAACTTTCGTACCGAACGGAATGATTGCAATCTTCACTTTTTCTGCATCCGAGCGGTTGTATAAAACGACGTCACGCGTTGTATAATAATCTGTTTTCACCACGACCTCTGGATCTTTCAATGAGAAGTGACTAGAACCCGCATATCCTGTTTTTCCGTCATAACGAATCTTGAACCAAGAGCTAGAAAGCCCACTTTGCGAAAGTTGTTCTACTTTTGCACCGAATGGAATCGTCGCAACCTTTGTCGCTCCGGCTGCAGACGAACTATACATCGCAACATTTCGAATCGCAAAGTATGGTGTGATCGTCACTTCTTCAGGTGCCTTCGTAGAAAAATGGCGAGCGGCAGCGAAGCCGGTGACTCCATCATATTCAATTTTGAACCAAGAGTCCGATAAGTTGGCATCCGATACTTGGACGACTTTTGTCCCTTCTTGAATCGTGCGAAGACGAGCCGCTCCAGAAGCGGATGACTCATATAACACGAGGTCTCGAACGGCATAATAGGTTGTCTTGACGACGGCTTCAGGTTTTGATGTCGAGAAGTTACGCGCGGCCGCATAGCCGACCGTGTCCCCGTATTGCACCTTATACCAAGATGAACTCAATCCGTTCACGTATACACGCTTCACTTCTGCTCCGAGTGGGATTGTTGCAATTTTTGATGCACCAGTTCCTGAACCGTTGTAGAGCGCGACATTCTTCACTGCGTAATATGTCGTGACCGCTTCTGGAGCAAGCGGAGTCGGTGTAAAGTTACGTGCCGGTGCATAACCGACGAGGGAACCGTATTCGATTTTGTACCAAGATCCCGTCGTTCCTAAAGATTCTAAGTATGTGACTTTCGCACCTTCTGGAATCGTAGCGATTTTCGATGCGCCAGTACCTGTCTTGTCATATAGAACGGCTGTCGTAGACGCGTAAAATGTAGGGCTCGTTTCGGTAAAGTATCGTGCCGCCACATATCCTGTATATGTACCAAATTGTACTTTATACCAAGATCCTGTAGCACCATGTGTTGAGACATGCGTTACGAGTGATCCTTTTGGAATGACCGTTTCGATGGAAGCAGACGTTGACATCGAAGAACGAAGATTAACGTTCATTTCAGCTACATATAATGAAGCAGATGAAGTAGACGCCGTTGTTATAGATGAGCCGATCGTCAAATACGTAGAAGAAACGTATCGTTTTTGACCTTCGAAGTTGATTTGTGCCCATTCATCGTTGACGGCGTATACGTCTACCATCGTTCCTTCTGTTAACTTGCCAACGATTGAAGACGATGTCGATGATTCAGACCGTACATTTAAAATGGGTGTGTTGACTGTTCCTTCGGATGTTGCTGCGTATGATTGGAGAGGCGCAAGGGTGCTCAGAATCGTACCTGAGACGATGGTGGCAACCCCCAATCGTGAGAGTGTCGATTTCAATATGTTACCCCTTTCGGATGAAAAAACGTGATTAAAAGTGATTGCGGTCTAAGTATAACGTACTTAAAAATTGGAAAGAAGAAGCAGAATTTCAAAAAAGGTAAATGCTTAAAATATTTTTTCTAAAATCAGGTAAATGAAAAATCCCCTTATAAAAGGGGATTGAGTAAATTAATGGATTCTATTTTGCTTCATCCAAGTAAGAATATCTGACCACACTTGTTCACGGTGCGCTTCGCGAAGAATTTCATGTCGGGCATTGTCGTATGTGACGACTGCGAGTTCGACATCCGCATTTCGATACTTCTTAATGATTCCGTTCAATCCTTCACCATCATGCGTGACAGGATCGTCCACTCCGGCAACGAACAGAACTGGAAGGGACTTCGGATGTTCATGAATCCGTGCGGCCGTGGTGACATCTAAGGAAGCACGTGTCACTTCATGTAAAAAACCGAGGGAAGGCAGACCGCCACAGTTTGGGTCGGCGAGATAGGAGTCGACTTCGTCTGGAACACTTGAGAGCCAGTCACTATCCGTTCGAGCAGGTAAAAACTTAAGGTTGTAACGTCCGAACAAGAGGCGTTCAAAGAAATGTGATTGATGGGTGGCACCTTTCCGTTTCATGACGGTAGCGATTAAACGATGTCCCACTTCACCTGCGACCCCAGGATGTGGGGGCGGGGCGACGACAATCAATCCAGCCAAGGCATGCCCCATGATTTGACCGAGTCGACGAGCAAGCAGGGAACCGAAACTGTGACCTAACACATAAGTAGGGCGCCCATCCTCGTAACGGTCGATTAGATATCGAGCATCCTCGACAAGTTGCTGAAAGCCATCGCCAGGAGCAAGGTGTCCATAAGACTGTTGATCATGAGCGCTTGTACCTGCACCACGCAAGTCACACACAAATACGTCATAGCCATTATCTGCCATAAACTGTGCAAACTCAATATATCTTTCGTGATGTTCGAGCATCCCATGAAACATGAATATTTTTCCAATCGATTGCTCTGCTTGAACGTGCATGACTTCTGTTTGATACCCGTCAGGATACGTCAACTGTGATACGATCATGTGTCATCCCCCTATTAGAAAAGGCCGATTGCTTTTCCAGATTCGTCAATTCCCATATTGAGAGCCGCTGGATGTTTCGGTAACCCTGGCATCGTTAACATGTTGCCAGTTAAGGCGACAAGGTATCCTGCTCCCACTGAAGGTTTTAATTCGCGAACGGTGATGGTGAATCCTTGTTGATAACCGAATTTTGAAGGGTCGTCTGAGAGGGAGAACGGTGTCTTCGCCATACAAATGGGAAGGTCCGACCAGCCGTTCGCCTGCACATCTTTCATTTGCTTTTGTGCTTTGGTGGTGAACACGACGTCTGCAGCACCGTATACTTCTCTCGCAATGGTTTTAATCTTTTGTTCAATTGAATCGGTCAACTCATATAGAGGCGTCAGTTTACTTTCGTTCGACTCGACGGCGTCAATGACTGCTTCGGCCAATTGTCGCCCCCCAAGCCCGCCGTTTGCCCACACTTCGCTGAGCGAAGCACGAATACCGTGTGCCGCACACCAATCAAGAACGGTTGCAAGTTCCTCTTCTGTATCTGAATTGAAACGGTTCAATGCGACGACCGTAGGCAGACCGAGTTTTTTCATCGTATCGATGTGTTTGGCGAGTAATTTTAATCCTTCGCCGACTGCACCGACATTCTCGATGTGAAGTTGATCTTTTGAAACGCCACCGTGCATTTTTAGAGCACGAACGGTTGCAACGAGTACGACCGCATCCGGATTCAAATCACCGACTCGAGATTTGATATGACAGAACTTTTCTGCCCCGAGGTCGGCACCGAACCCAGCTTCTGTCACCACATACTCCCCAAGCTTTAATGCAGTCTTCGTTGCGATCAATGAGTTGCATCCGTGCGCGATGTTTGCGAACGGTCCGCCGTGAACGAGTGCAGGCGTTTGTTCGAGCGTTTGGACGAGGTTCGGTTTAAAGGCTTCCTTCAACAGTAACGTCGCCGCCCCGGCCGCCCCGATTTGTTCTGCCGTGATTGGTTCTTTTTGATGGTCATAGGCGACTACGATTCGCTTGATGCGTTCTTCGAGGTCGTCCAATGAATCGGCCAGACAGAGAATCGCCATGATTTCCGAAGCGACGGTAATATCAAATCCGTCCTCACGAGGGACTCCGTGAGCAGGACCACCGAGACCGACCGTGACATGACGAAGTGCGCGGTCGTTTAAGTCAAGGACACGCTTCCAGACGATATGTCGGACATCGATCCCAAGGTCGTTTCCTTGATGCAAGTGATTGTCAATCATGGCACTGATCGTATTATGGGCCGATGTGATCGCATGCATATCACCTGTGAAGTGGAGGTTGATGTCTTCCATCGGGAGAACTTGACTGAAGCCACCACCAGCAGCGCCACCTTTTAGACCCATCGTCGGACCGAGTGAAGGTTCGCGCAGACAGACGATTGCTTGTTTATCCAACTGGTTCAACGCTTGTCCGAGACCAACTGTCACCGTCGATTTTCCTTCACCAGCTGGTGTCGGATTGATCGCTGTGACGAGAACGAGTTTTCCGTCTTCCTGCGTTTTCACGCGTTCGAGGACATCGTAAGAAAGTTTCGCTTTGTATTTTCCGTAAAGATCCAGGTCATCTTCGTGTAATCCGATTTTTGCTGCGATGTCTTTAATCGGCAAGGTTTTGGCTTGTTGGGCAATCGTAAGGTCAGATAATGGTTTCGTCGTTGTCATTCAAAAAGCCCCTCCGTTTGTCGAACGATATCTTTTTAATCTCTAAAAATCATTCGGGAATTTCGGACTAAAATATGAATCAAGGCAAAACATATTCAATCCGTTCGTAATATCATTGATTTTATCATAACTCATCACGCCTTCAAACTCATTCATTCCGTTCAATATTTTCCACCCTTTCCGTCAAATGTATCCGTTTTCATAAAAGGTCTGACACGATACATTGATAGTGGAGGCGATACACATGAATGAGACTACTAAACGGACGAAACGCAGAAGGAATTGGAAGAAACCTGCGAGTTTTATAGCATTTGTCGGACCTGCTTTTCTGGCATTTGTCGCAATCGTACTCATCCCATTTTTTAATGGCATTTACTATAGTTTCACTGACTGGAACGGTGTCACCGGAGAACTGAACTTTGTTGGATTGGATAACTATCATCGCTTGTTCTTTGAAGATGAGCAGTTCCGCGCTTCTTTTTGGATTACGACGAAATATACGCTTGTGTCTGTCCTATTGACGAATATCGTCGGTTTCTCATTGGCGCTATTATTGACGATGAACATTAAGACGCGAAACTTCCTACGCACGATTTTCTTCATGCCGAACTTGATCGGTGGCTTAATTCTCGGGTTCATCTGGCAGTTCATTTATGTAAAAGGATTTGCCTCGATCGGTGCGTTGACGGGGTGGAGCCTGTTCGAATTACCATGGCTCGGAGATGCGCAAACGGCATTTTGGGGAATCGTGATTGTCGCCATCTGGCAAGGTGGCGGGTATGTCATGGTCATCTACATCGCGGCGCTACAAAACGTGCCGACTGATTTGATGGAGGCGGCACGAATTGATGGGGCGAATCGTCTTAAGATGCTCCGCCATATCACGCTACCGATGATTATGCCATCGATTACCATCTGTTTGTTCCTGACCATCTCTTGGTCATTCAAAGTGTTTGATACGAACTTGTCGCTCACGAATGGTGGACCATTCAAATCGACCGAGATGTTAGCCTTAAATATTTATACGGAGTCTTTTGTGAATAACAATTATGGTCTCGGGTCAGCGAAGGCGGTCATCTTCTTCTTGGTCGTGGCTGCGATTACGGTGACGCAAGTGTACGTGACGAAAAAACGGGAGGTGGAAGCATGACGACGGAAAAATTGGAACATGTCGAGAGAAACGTAGAGAAGACACCGAAGCGCATCCCGCAGCGTCCACTTCGCCCGGGAACGTATTCTTGGAACCTTGGAATTATTGAGCTCGTCGCCATCTTGCTCGGACTACTCTATTTGGTCCCGTTCTATTACGTTGTCGCCAACTCGTTCAAATCGATGGCTGAAATCTTTACGAATACGTCCGCCTTACCGAACGAGTGGTTGACCTCAAACTATACAGAAGCATGGGAAGCGATGAATTATGGACGTGTCTTTTTGAACTCCCTTCTCATCACGGTCGGAGCGAATGCGGTCATTGTCATCTTCACCTCGATGGCGGCATGGAAACTCGTTCGGACGAAACATTGGGTTTCCACAATGATCTTTTTCTTGTTCGTGGCAGCGATGGTCATTCCGTTCCAGTCCATCATGATTCCGCTCGTGAAAGTTTCGAGTATCCTCGGTCTGTTGAATAGTCATTGGGGCCTGATCGTCATGTATCTAGGGTTTGGGTCTGGTATCTCAGTGTTCCTCTATCACGGATTCATGAAGTCGATTCCTGAGGAGATTGAAGAAGCCGCCATCATCGACGGTTGCTCGACATGGGGTGTCTTCTGGCGCATCGTCTTTCCACTTCTCAAGCCGATCACGGTGACAATCGTCATCTTGAACAGCCTATGGATTTGGAATGACTTCTTATTACCATCGCTTGTTCTTCGTGATGTCGAGTTACGGACCATCCCGCTCGCGACATTCTATTTCTTTGGACAGTACACGAAACAATGGGATTTGGCATTAGCAGGTTTAGTGTTAGGAATCGTTCCCCTTCTGGTCTTTTTCTTCGGCATGCAAAAGCATATCATCAAAGGGATCACAAGTGGTTCGATTAAATAACCCTCCCAAGGGAATCCTCCGTTCGCTACACGGAGGATTATTTTTTTTTGAAAAAAATCGTTGACATTAATCTGAATATTTATAATAATGAACTCAATTCAATTGTGAACGACGTCGAAAGGACGAGTACACGAAGGTAGTGAGCCAAGCGATCCGGGGGTGGTGTGAGCCCGGTCTTAACCCTTCGTCGAAAAACTTCCTGGAGTCGCTACCCGAACGCTTTGCCAGTAGACGTAGCCGGACCGCTCCCCGTTATCGGAGTTACGAGATGATTGTCTCGAAAAAGTGAGTAGATTCGTCTACTAATTTGGGTGGCACCGCGGAACCGAAGTCTTCCGTCCCATGTTCGATGGGAATGGAGGGCTTTTTTTCATGGCTTCATTTTCAAATATTCCACAATTGGAGGAAACGGAAAATGACAACAGCAACAAGCACGATGAAAGAAAGACAGCAGACGATTGCAGCAGTAAAGGCACTCTTTGAGGAGAAAGTCTCACGTGAACTCGGACTGATTCAAGTACAAGCACCGCTATTCGTCGAGTCGGCGAGTGGGGTCAACGATCACTTAAACGGCGTGGAGCGTATCATTCAGTTTGATACGATGTATCCGGGACATGAACTTGAAATCGTTCAGTCACTCGCGAAATGGAAACGTGAAGCGCTCGGTCGTTACGGATTCGGTGTCGGTGAAGGATTGTACACTCAGATGCGTGCCATTCGACGCGACGAAGAACTCGACGCGACACATTCTTTATTCGTCGACCAGTGGGACTGGGAACGAGTGATTGCTCGAGAAGAACGGACGATGGAATATTTGAAAGCAACGGTGGAGTCGATTTACGCTGCGCTCCGTGAAACAGAAGCAGAAGTAGAGAAAGCGTACGGTGTTGAAGCGATTCTTCCGGAAATGATTCATTTCATCACAAGTCAGGAGTTGGAGGATACGTATCCGACCATGACGCCGAAAGAACGTGAAACGGCTATCTGTAAAGAGTACGGTGCGGTCTTCATCTCACAGATCGGAGATCTTCTCGCTTCAGGTATGAAACACGATGGACGAGCGGCAGACTATGATGATTGGTCGCTCAACGGAGACATTCTCGTGTGGCACCCTGAGCTCGAGTCAGCATTTGAACTGTCATCGATGGGCATTCGTGTCGACGAAGTGGCACTTGATGCGCAACTGAAGAAAGCAGATGCGGAAGAGAAGCGCGCGTATCCATTCCATCAAGGCGTGCTCGAAGGAACGCTTCCTCTTACAATCGGGGGCGGAATCGGCCAATCACGTGTCGCGATGTATCTGTTGCGCGCACGTCATATCGGGGAAGTGCAAACATCGGTCTGGCCGCAAGAAGTCATTCAGTCGTGCCAAGAAGCTGGCATCAGCTTGTTGTAATATAATAAGAAGAAACACGGAACAGGACTCGAAAAAAGAGTCCTGTTTTTCTGTGCAACATTTTCCACCCTATCCGTCAATTTTGACACCTACATTGTGGAAGCGTTTTCATTTAAAGTTGAGTTTGTAAAGATGGATAAGGTTAAGGGAGGAAATGAGATGAAACGGAAGTGGAAATTGTCTACAGCGGTCATGACGGCTGGAATGGTCTTATCACTCGCGGCTTGCGGCGGCGGATCACTCACGGACGAAGGTTCTTCTGAAGGGAATGCAGATAGTGGCGACAAAAAAGACGTCACGTTAAACGTCTTCCAATTCAAAGCAGAGATTGCGAAAGACCTTGAAGCGATGGCAAAAGAGTATGAAGAGGAGACGGGTGTGAAAGTGACGGTTCAAACCGTCGGTGGTGGAGCAGACTACGGTGCGGCCCTCAAATCACAATTCGCCTCAGGAAATGAACCGGATATCTTCAACAACGGTGGATTCACGGAAGCACAAACATGGAAAGATAAACTCGAGGACCTCTCAAGCGAGAAGTGGGTCGGAGATTTGACAGAGGTCGCGAAAGAGCCGATGACGATGGACGGTAAACTGTACGGAATGCCAATGAACCTCGAAGGTTACGGATTCATCTATAATAAAGAACTTTTTGAAAAAGCGGGAATCAAAGAGTTACCGAAAACACTCTCTGAACTGACGGATGCTGCTGAGAAACTTGAGCAAGCGGGAATCACACCGTTCTCTGTCGGTTATGCAGAGTTCTGGATTTTAGGGATTCACTTGTTGAACATTCCAATGGCGCAACAAGACGACCCGGATGCATTTATTCAAGCGCTCAATGAGAATAAAGCGAAGTTTGAAGACAATGAACAGTTCCAAGAGTTTTTGAAATTGTTTGATTTGACGATTAAATACGGAAACAAAAACCCGTTGACGACGGACTACAATACTCAAGTCACACAGTTCGCCCAAGGAGAGACGGCAATGCTCCAACAAGGGAACTGGGCACAACAAATGATCCTCGACGTAAATCCAGATATGGAGATGGGCTTCGTCCCGATCCCGATCAATGACGATGCGGAGAAGATGGACCGTCTTCCAGTCGGCGTCCCGAACAACTGGGTCGTCAACAAAAACTCGAAGTATAAAGAAGAAGCGAAAGACTTCTTAGAGTGGATGGTGACGTCGGATACAGGGAAAGACTACATGGTCAACAAGTTCAAGTTCATCCCTGCCTTCAAGTCGATTGAAGCTAACGACCTTGGACCACTCGCAGACGATATCTTGGCGTATTCGAATGAAGGGAAGACCCTCTCTTGGAACTGGTTCAAGTATCCGGATGGTGCAGTGAATGAATATGGTGCCCTCATGCAGGCATATGTCGGTGGACAAAAAACAGGTGAAGAGATGCTCCAAGACTTCACGAAAGTATGGCAAGACAAAGTGAAATAAGCATGGCACAGACGGTGAAACGACCCCTTCACCGTCTGTGTTTTTTATGTCGAGAATTCTTCTTCGATTTGACAGATGACACTTGTCAAATGGACGCGACTCGCACAAAATAAAAGACAGTTGAAGTGGTGCTCGGAACCTTCCGACGCCACTATTTTTTGGGGAGATGGAACGAATGAGAAAAAATGTGACGGTTGCCCTCTTACTGGCAACCTTTTTAGCGGCGATTGAAGGGACAGTCGTATCGGTTGCGACACCGGTCATCGCAAGTGAGTTGAACGGAGCGACGCTCGTCAGCTGGGTATTTGCTGCCTTCTTACTCTTTACGGCGGTTTCGACACCGATTTATGGAAAAGTGGCAGACTTATTCGGGCGAAAGCGCGTTCTATTGTTTGGAATCGGGTTGTTCACCGTGTCTTCATTGTTATGTGGGTTAGCGACATCGATGGAAAAACTCATTGTCTTTCGAGCGCTGCAAGGTCTCGGGGCCGGAGCCGTGCTTCCGATTTCGATGACGATTATTGGAGATTTATATAAATACGAAGAGCGTGGGAAAATTCAAGGCATTCTAAGTGCGGTCTGGGGTGTATCAGGTGTGCTCGGTCCCGTTATCGGTGGATTTTTGGTCGAAACGTTGTCTTGGCGTTACGTCTTCTTACTAAACGTGCCATTTGCGTTACTCTCGTTTATCATGATTATCGTCTTTTACAAAGAAACCGTCGCTGAAACGAGCGAACGGATTGATTTGAAAGGTGCTCTTTTGTTCGCTGGAGGAACGACCGCGTTTTTATACGCCTTGATCACGTTCAGTGAAACGAATGAATGGACGACGACCATCGTTGGAAGTGGCGTACTTAGTCTTGTTTTGTTAGGGGGATTCTTCCTATCGGAAAGAAGAGCAACCTCTCCGTTATTGCCGTTTGACTTGCTCAAGCAACCAACGATTGCGGCCATCAACGGCTCTGTCTTTTTTGCAGCTTGGGTGCTCGTTTCAATGTCAGCTTATATCCCAATTTGGGCGCAAGCAGTATTAGGAAAAACAGCAACCGAGGCTGGATTCATGTTGATGCCGTTGTCTGTTGCATGGACATTCACATCGATTATCGGAGGACGGACGCTCGGTGTGGCATCCCCGAAACGTCGCGCGTTGGTTGGTATGGGGTTACTCGTCATCGGAACGTTCACGTTGACACTCTTATCCCAATCAAGCTCGGATTTCTGGGTATATGGTGCGGTGGCTTTGATTGGGGTAGGATTCGGATTGTCACAGCCGATGTTTATCGTCGTCTTGCAAACCGTCGTTTCCTATCAGCAACGAGGAACGGCGACCGCGACCAACTCCTTCTTAAGTACGGTCGGTCAAACGCTCGGTGTAGCAGTGTTTGGAGCTGTCTTTAACTTCGTAGTGCTCAACGACTTTAAAGAAAGTAGTGCGTTATCCCAAGTGTCTTTGGAAGACTTCTTCAATCAAAGTGTGACGGAGACATTAAGCGCCTCTGTCCGTCTGCAAGGTGAACAAATCATCGCGACCGGGTTGAATGGGATCTTCATCGGGGCGATGATTGCGGCCGTGATTGCATTCATCATCGCAACCCGTTTGCCGGCCCGCCCACCGGAACCTTCACAGCGTTCGTAAAACAAGGGTATGATGAAGGAAAGGGAGGCGAACCGACATGAAACGTCAAATTGGGATTGTGACACTATTGTTTCTTATGGGATGTACGCCAGAACCGACGAACGAAGGTACGGAGCCACCACCTGCTGAAGAATCGACTCGTGATGAGTCGGCAACATCTGAAGAATCGAATACCACTAAAGAGACGGAACTGAACATCGGGGAAGTGACCGCCGTCGCTGAGAATCTAGAGATCCCGTGGTCACTCGCTCGAAGTGCGGATAAATGGTTCGTATCGGAACGTGGTGGGACCATCACGGTAATCGATGATTCCGGTAGCGCGACGCAATCTGACGTGAACTTGGACGAAGACGTATTTGAGATTGGTGAAGGAGGATTCCTCGGCATCGCGCTGAGCGACGATTTTGAATCGAGTGGCATCCTTTACGCATATCATACGTACGGTTCATCGGGAAGAGACGTCAAGAACCGGGTGGTAGAGTTGACGTGGGATGGAGAACGCTTCGAGGAAACTGGTGTCTTGATTGACGAGATACCAGGGGCACGTTTCCATAACGGTGGACGTCTATTAGTCGATGGAGCGTATCTTTGGGTGACGACGGGCGATGCGCTCGTGCCAGAACTTGCTCAAAATGAGTCATCTTTGGCGGGGAAGATTTTACGAATTCCATTATCGGGTGAAGGCGAACCGACCGACTGGATTTATTCGCTTGGTCATCGAAACCCTCAAGGACTCAGTCGGATGGATGATACGCTTTATGCGAGTGAGCATGGGGCGAGTGGACATGACGAGGTCAACGTGATAGAAGAAGGAAACAATTATGGATGGCCACTCATTGAGGCAAACGAGGAACGAGAAGGTCTCATCACGCCATGGTTTGAAGTTGGTGAGACGTCTTGGGCACCATCTGGAATTGCGACCGATGAACGGTACGTATACATGGCGACCCTTCGGAATGAGCGGCTCGTGGCCATCGATCGTGAAACGAAGCAAGTCACGACAATTGTCGAAGGGGTAGGACGGATTCGGGATGTGTGGTTGGACGACGATACGTTGTATTTTATTTCGAACAATACGGACGGACGAGGCAATCCACTATCACAAGACGACAAACTCTATCAAGTGACCATCCGCTAGAAACTGACGAATCCGTCAGTTTCTATTTTTTTCGTTGTTTTGTTACTTCTAATTATATTTTGCGTTTTATTAAAGTATTATTTTGCATGAAAAAGCTATCTCCCTCTGTGCTAGGGAGATAGCTTTTCTAATTATTTGATACCGATAACTAGGCTGTCACGTGCAGCTTCGACCACTTCTGTTGTAATTGAAGTAAGCTGATTAATTTCTAGAATTCTTTCAATTTGTGAAAATAACCTTTGAATCAGTCGAAAATTCCCGTTAGTAATTTTGATTATACTGGCCAAAGCTTCATAATCTGAGAAGTCCTCCAGCTTTATAGGTAAGCCGAGTTCTTGCCATTTATAGGTCAGCAAATGGTGCGTTTCATCTTTACTTAATCGGTCAAATTCATGAGCAAATCCAATCCTGGAGTACAGTTGAGGATAACGGGACAACCGTTTTCGATGCCCGGCATGCCAATAAATATGATCGCTATGTCGTTTTGATCGTAAATATTCCGAAGTTGTTCTAAATTTTGCAGTTTTAAACGATCAATTTCATCTATTATGAGCAAGTCAATGCCCTCGAAAGAATTGACCGTAAATTGCGGCTCTTCTTCAGTAACCATAGATTGATAGATAGACTTCACCATATTTAGTTTGCTGTCTATTAAACCAATCTCGCTTGTCATTCTGGAAGCACTGACTGCAGGGGCAGTATAAAAAAGTGTATGGCAGTAGTTTTATATGGGTTATAGAAGTAAGTAATAATAGAGTAGTAGTAATTTTGAATAGAATTTTAAAAAACCAGTAACCTTAAAAAAGAAACTGGTTTTTAGAAATATAAACTCTTTTATAAAAGCTTCCAATAATCTCTCATATGTTAACTAAAAAAGAAATATTGTAAAAATGGTATTTACCCCTTGAACCTTACGTAAGGTAATGTCTTATAGTGAAACTAGCTTACTTTTGTAAAAGGAGGAATTATTGTGGAAAATACCATTGTTAAGGCATTGATCTACGAAGAGCAGATACGTTTATATTTTATTGATAATACCCAGCTGCTTCGAGACATCTTTGCCTTAAACCAGGAACTTCCTGAATCTCTTAAACTCATGTTGGGTAAAACGGTATCAGCGATGAGCATACTCTCTGGCACGCTCAAAGGGAACCAGCGCATGAGCATCCAGGTAACGTTGAGTAACCCTCACCATAAGATTTTTGCGGAAGCCGAAGCGAATGGAAATGTCAGAGGATACTTGAACGATGAACTTTTGAGATCTTCTGATACAGAAGAAAAGTCGATGCAAGATTTGATTGGACCTTCTGGGATGATCCGTGTCATAAAGGGTTCTGAGATGAATCAATTCACCAGCATTACCGATATGCCAAATCAACATATCACGGATGATATCGCCAACTATTTTGTGCAGAGTGATCAGACGCCGACCTATCTTTATTCCGACATTCAGTTGGATAATGAAGCTTCCCTTCTTTCCAGTCATGCACTGTATGCACAACTTCTTCCCGGTGCACCACCACAATTGCTTTCAGAAGTGAAAATGATTGTAAAATCCAATCCAGATATTTCCAGTAAACTAAACGCTGAAGAAGCGAGTGACAGCGAAGAAGCGTTAACCCAGTTGTTTGAGGATGCAAAAATTATCGGCCATAGCTCCAGTCAATTTTTCTGCGGATGCAGCAAAGAAATGTTTTATGGCATGCTTTATTCCTTGAGTGAAGAGGAGATCAAACGGAGCATTGAACGAAAGGAAGACATTGAAGCTTTTTGCCATATTTGCGGGAAAACCTATACGTTTGATCAAAAGGAGATGCAGCAACTCTTCTAACTTCGAATTTCTCGTTTTTAGTTGGTGAATAGAAATGTTGTTAAATGGAGGCTAAGCGAATGAAGGAACATTGGAAAGTCGGAGAAGTTGCAGAATTGGCGGGTTTAACCATTCGAACTTTACGCTATTACGATCAAATCTGTTTATTTTCACCTTCTCAGTATACGGAGTCAGGGCATCGGCTTTACACGAAAGCAGATTTGGAACGTCTTCAGCCAATTTTGTCCTTAAAGCAGATGGGAATGTCATTAGAAGAAATACAACTTCTGTTGTCTAATCCAGAGGAACAAACCGTTGCGGAGATTTTGCAAACCCAAATTTCTCGAGTCAAAAAAGAGATAGAGGTTCAGCAAAAACTAGTAGCCGAGTTGGAAAATGCGTTATCCGCTGCACACAGCAATCGGACCCTCTCGATTTCAGAACTTACTAAATTAATGGAGGCGCTGAAAATGAATAAGGAAAAATACTTTTCGAAGCAGCAATTGGATACCATGGAAAGCCGATATGAAAATGCCGACAAACAACTTTTAAAGCAGGCAGAGCAAGAATTTAACGGTCTTATCAAGGAAATTCGTTTGGAAAAAGAAAAGGGCGCTTCTCCTTCCGATAAAAAAGTCCAAGATTTAGCGAAAAAATGGAATGACATCGTGAATGCCTTTTCCGAAGACGATAGGACTTTCCGCAAGCAAGCCGAACATTTCCACGCCGAAAACCCAGGGAACGAACTGCAATATGAAATAGATGGCGAGCTATACCAATTCATCAATAAAGCATTGAATCCTAAGTAATGTTAGAGAAAAAAGGAAGAGGAAAAGCTGGTTATAAAGCTTCTCCTCTTCCTTTTTTTTGTTGGTTTTTAGAGAACTGCTGATAATCTCGTGATATGTAAACTACTCTTTATAGGTCGCCTTATCCTTAGATTACAAACTCAAAACTGAAATAGGTCTCAAATACAGATGTGGTATAAATTATTAATCTATTAGTATCTTGTGGAAGCGTTCTTTGACTTGTGGCCAATCCTCTTTTGTCACACTGTACATGACGGTATGTCGAATTGTTCCTTCTTTGCGAATCATGTGGTTCCTTAAAATCCCTTCTTTAATGGCTCCTATTCTTTCAATGGCGCGTTGTGAACGGATGTTTTCATGACCTGTCTTGATTTGAACGCGATTCAATCCCAGTTCTTCAAAACAATACGTCAACAGTAAAAACTTGCAATTGGTGTTGATGTTCGTTCGCCAACTTTTGGGATTTAGCCAAGTTGAACCAATCTCTAATCTTTTGTGTGGCATGGAAATGTCGAGAAAACAGGTGGCCCCAATGATCTTCTTTGTCTCGATATCTACAATCACAAAAGCAAACTCTGTTCCAGCTGCTCTCTTTTTTTGAGCGTCTTGTACATATTGTTCAACGTTCCTTTTGTCCGTCAAATCCACCGACATATGTTCCCAAATTTCATGGTTATTCGCTGCCTCCCATATTCCTTCTATATGACTGATTTCCATCGGCACTAGCTTGACAACTTCATTCTCTAAGGTTTTCATTTCCCTCACTCCTTTCTATCATTACACTTCATTTCTGGTATGCTTAACATAACCAATTCGGAGTAAAATTTACATACCAAGGAGTGTTTGGAGTGGAACTGCAAGTAACGTTTCCATCGGGAACCACAAAATATATGGCCATTTATGAACACATCAAACAGCTCATTCTACAACAACAGTTAAAAGCGCACTCAAGAATGCCCTCTAAACGCGAATTAGCCAATCAATTGAATGTCAGTGTATTTACCGTACAGGAAGCATATGCCCAATTACTGAGTGAAGGTTACCTGTATTCAACAGAGAGACAAGGTTATTTTATAGGGGAGATTGAAGTCCCCTTCCAAGAAAAAGCTGCCCTTCAAAAAGAAGAATTACTGCCAACGATAAAAGAAGAGTCCTTAAATTTTAGAAACGGACAAGTTGATCCAACAGAATTTCCATACAAAA
The DNA here is from genome assembly GCF_018617035.1 of Exiguobacterium sp. s140. Classification (GTDB taxonomy): domain Bacteria; phylum Bacillota; class Bacilli; order Exiguobacteriales; family Exiguobacteriaceae; genus Exiguobacterium; species Exiguobacterium profundum. Next base: position 90,031 of record NZ_JACSJK010000005.1, on the reverse strand, counting down.
TTTGGAATCGCCTGTATCAAAATTTTCTGGCTCCTGCCCATATTGCGAATGGTGCTTGGCAAGGGGAACCGGAATTACGGAACGAAATTGCAAACTATTTGCGCCGATCCCGAGGATTGCATTGCCATGCAAAACAAATTTATGTTTTCAGTGGCACTCAACAACAATTAAGTTGTCTGTGTCAATTCCTCATTCCTTCTAAAGTAGGAATCGAGGAACCTGGCTTTATTCGGGCAAATGCGGTTTTTCACCAATTAAACATACCTGTTTTACCTCTAAGGTTGGATTCTGAAGGCTGTACCGTACCGAAACAGCCAGTGACACTTCTTTATACAACTCCAGCTCACCAATATCCACTTGGCACCATAATGTCGATCAACAGGCGCCTTGAGTTGTTGACATGGGCAAAAGCATCTTCCAGTTACATCGTGGAAGATGATTATGATTCGGAATTCCGTTACCGAGGAGCCTCCATTCCAACGTTGGCTCATTTAGACTCTTTAAATCAAGTTATTTATTTTGGTACGTTCTCAAAAACCTTACTGCCTTCTATTCGAATCAGTTATCTTGTCCTCCCCTTATCTTTAGTGAAAGAATATGAAGCATTCAATGCACTGCAGAAATCCACTGTTTCCAAAATCGATCAGTTAGTTGTTGCAGAATTCATTAAGACAGGTAGATATGAGAAGCACATCGCCAAAATGCGAACCCTTTATCGCTCAAAGAGAAAGTGCTTGATTGAAGCGATAGATGAATTTTTAGGAGAAGATTTTTCTGTTAGAGGAGATGAGGCTGGATTGCATATCATTGTCCAATTACCTGCCTTCTTAACGGAACGAGAAGCAATTGCAAGGGCGCATTCGCTTGGCATTGCAGTTGATGCCGTATCCCATATGTATCAAGAAACCAAATCCACCGACCGAGTGATCATCGGATACGGGGCTTTGAGTGTTGGAGAAATTCGGAAGGGCATTCAATCGCTTGCATCGGTCTGGAAAAGTCCCTAAGTTAAAGTCTTAAGAATAGGTTTCATATCTATCAAGCGTTCGTAAATGTGTCAAATCATTTTACGAACGTTCGTCACCTAACACACACTTTTAAGTGCAAGATGACGGTTAAAATCATCGCAAAATAACAGTAGAAGTAACACGTTGTTTCTTCTGGAAGGAACGGTATAATTAAACATGTATTTTGGAAAAAGAAGGGGAATTTAGATGAATCATTCAAACTTGGTACATAAACGAGAAAATTTATACTTCTCATTATTAGTCGCAGCAAGCGTACTCGTCTTGATTTTAGGAATCGTACTGACGATTGCATCGTTCGGTCTTTTCTTGTGGATCATCGGGACGATCGTAGCACTCTCAATGTTTACGCACTGGATTCAGATCGGGTATATTCGGACGAACGGTGTCAAGGTGACGCCTCGTCAGTTCACAGAGCTTCATGAGCTGGTTCAACGCGTCGGGGCTGAGATGGGGATTCGGTTGTTGCCAGATGTGTATATTTTACAGGCCGGTGGTGTGTTAAATGCTTTCGCCACGCGATTCTTCCAAAAGAATATGGTCATCTTATATTCTGATGTCGTGGAATTGACACGTACTGGACAGACGAAAGAAGTCGAGTTTGTCATCGCACATGAATTGGCACATATTCGTCGGAACCACGTTCAAAAACAATGGGTTGTCTTACTTGGTAGCATCATTCCGTTTTTAGGATCAGCTTATTCGCGTGCATGTGAGTATACGTGTGACCGGATGGCAGCGCATTATCTTCAAGATTTTGGAGCGGCGAAACAAGCGTTGACCGTACTTGCGATCGGGGGACCGCTCGCGAAAGAAGTGAATGAGTTTGACTATCTGTATGAAGCGAGCCGGGAGAACGGATTCATCGCGAAATATAGTGAACTGTTGTCGACGCATCCGACGTTACCAAAACGCATCGCGGCGATTGCGACACATGCGGGCGAAGAAAACGTACCGGTCTTTAAAACAGCGGGATATGTGAAAGCCTCTATCATTTCGATGATTCTATTGACTGTCATCGGAAACGGAGCCATCATCGCCTTACTCGTCATGAACGATGATTTATCTGATTTTGTCGCATCGGCCATGAGCGAGGATTTCGAAGAGGATTGGGAAATGGAATTAGGAGAACCGATTCAAGAATTGACGTTCATGAATGCGAGTTATGAAGAAATTGAAGCGGAACTGGCAAACGTGACGGATGTGAACATTCAAGACGATTATGGGGAAACACCGCTCCATAACTTGTTCTATAATGATGACGTCGATCCTGAGACGGTCCGTCTCTTACTTGATCACGGTGCAGACGTGACCATTGAGAACGAAGAAGGTATGACACCGATTGATGTGGCGCGAGAAATGGGACACGGTCCACAACTCATTGATTTAATGGAATCGTATTAATCGTCGCGTAATCCTTGTTTCGAAAGAAACGAGGATTCTTTTTTAGGATTCTTGCAAACGTTTGCATAGTGCGTGATATACTCATGAGGTAGGGGGGATAGCGGTGAATAGCATTCGGACAAAGTTAACGGGAATGATTGCATTAACCATCATCGTGCCAGTCATTATCGCGACAATCATTTCATTTTGGTATGTGGAGGATCGAGAACGTGAACGCGGTCTAGAAATGACGGAATGGTCGCTTGAACGGGGGACGCGTCAGATGGAACGCTATATCTCTGACTTGAGTCGCTTGCCGACGAGCCTATACGCGGATCGTGACGTATTGGACATATTGGAATACGGACCGGGACTATCGTTAAGAGAAACGGAGATTGAAGTGCGACGAGCGCTCCTCGCGATGTATTTGTCCCGGGAAGACGTGGCGCAAATTCAGCTGTTGATGCTTGAAGACATGGATTCGTTCGCAGCGTATAAAATGAAAGTATCACCGCGTTCCAAAAAAGAACCGAGCGCTGTCCAACGACAGTTGTTGAATAATCCGAAAAGTCGTGTCCTGCTTGAAGCATCACATCCGCTCATTCCGTATCATGATTTCGGACCAATCATGACACAAGAAGATGTCGTCACCCTCCATTTCAGACTCGATAAAATTGAAACGGACGAACCGCTCGCGATTCTGTCTCTCGATATCCCGGAAGATCTGTTCATCGGACAGTTGGCTTCTCTTCAAAATAGTCCGGAGGAAAGTCTATGGTTCGTTGGTGAGGACAATCGTGTGTTCGCCCATCTTGGAAATGGCGAGATTCCTTCTTCGTTTCAACCGAGGTCGCTCTCGACCGATGGAAAACATCATCAAATCACGAAAACGTTTGAGTTCGACCATCAGCAGTTCTATGTCGGGAAGTCGATTCCAGATCAGCTCTTGACGGAGCCGGCTTCACGAACATCGTTCATTATTTTGTTAGTCGGAATCATCTCCCTCATTCTGGCGTTGATCGGTGCCACGTACGCCTCGATGAAACTGACGACTCCAATCAAGACGTTGACCTCGAACATTTGGCGAATTGAGCAAGGCGATATGACGGTCTCGTTCGATTCCCTCGGAAATGATGAGTTCGGCGTACTCGGGAGACAGTTCAAGCGGATGATTGAGCGAATCGATGATTTGATTCAACGGGAGTATAAGCTTGCCTTAGAGAACCGAACAAATGAACTACGTGCCTTACAGGCGCAAACCAATCCGCATTTCTTATTCAATGCGCTACAGTCGATCGGTACACTCGCTTTAAAGGGAGATGGAAAAACCGTCTATCGATTGATCACACAACTCTCTTCGATGATGCGATATACGATGCATCCTGAAGAGTCGATGGTCACGCTAAAGAGAGAAATCGAGCATTTGAACTCATATATTCGCCTACAAGACGTACGTTTTCCAAATCAGTTTCAAGTGAACGTTTCAATCCCTCAGGACCTCCATGAACTGATTGTTCCTAAGATGATTTTACAGCCGCTCGCAGAGAACTTTTTCAAACATGGGTTCGAACGAGACGGCTCGGCGTTGGCGAATCGATTTGACGTGATGATTTGGATGGAAGGGGCGACACTCGTGATTCGCTGTGAGAACAGTGGACGTTCCTTGACGACGGAAGAGTGGGAACGGGTCATGTCACGGATTGAACAAGGGGACTCGACATTTTATGACACAGAGGGCACAGGATTACGAAACATTCGTGATCGACTCATGTTAAACTATAATCGGGAGGCAGAATTTATGTTGGCTACACCTGAAACAGGCGGTTTTCGAATCATGATGCGTTTCCCGGCAACGGATGAAGGTGTGGCATCATGACGAAAGTGTTGATTGTAGATGATGAATCTCCAGTAAGGGAAGCGGTAAAATTACTCGGCGAATGGGAGCGGTTCGGTGTGAAGGCCGTACTCGAGGCGAAGAACGGGCTTGAGGCAAAGGCGCTCATCGAGCAGGAACGACCGGCTTTAATTCTATCGGATATTCAAATGCCACATTGTGATGGAATCGAGCTGATGGAGTGGGTACACGACCACGCTTCATTCTCTAAGCTCGTTGTGTTGACAGGTTACGATGAGTATTCGTACATGCGTCGGGCCATCCAATACGGAAGCTTTGATTATCTTTTGAAACCGATTGACCCCGATATATTAAACGATACGTTGTCACGCGCGTTAGCGGACGTGGTGAAGGAGTCGAGTGAAGATCCGATTGCCCAAATCGGGACGTATATTGAACAACACTTTGCGGAAGAACTGAGTTTGCAAGGAATGAGTGAACGGTTTTACTTAAGTCGGGAGTATATCTCACGACGATTTAAACAACAATATGGCGTGAATCTATCTGAGTACGTGTTGACGATTCGGATGAACGAAGCAAAGCGCCTGTTAGGAACGAGTAGACAGCGTATCTATGAAGTCGCCCAAGCAGTCGGCTTTTCGGACGACAAATATTTCCGAAAGGTCTTTAAAAAACAAGTCGGTGTTACTCCGAACGAATTTCGGGAACAAGTTCAACGACAAGCTTAAAGGAGGAATTCAAACATGAGTGTACACATTGGAGCTCAAGAAGGACAAATTGCAGAAACGGTATTACTTCCAGGGGATCCGCTTCGCGCCAAGTATATCGCGGAAACGTTTTTAGAAGACGTCGAATTATATAACGAAGTTCGTGGCATGTACGGCTTCACGGGAACATACAAAGGCAAACGGATCTCGGTTCAAGGTACGGGGATGGGTGTCCCATCGATGTCGATTTACGTGAACGAACTCATCATGTCGTACGGTGCTAAAAACTTGATTCGTGTCGGAACAGCGGGCGGAATTCAAGAAGATGTTAAAGTGCGTGACGTTGTCATCGCGATGAGCGCATCAAGTGAAATGGGACAAAACCGTGTCCGTTTCAACGGCATGGACTATGCGCCGACAGCGACGTTCGACCTCCTACATCGTGCGTATATGAACGCAGAGAAGGCGGGTATCCCGGTCAAAGTCGGACAAATCTTCACGGCTGACCAATTCTATCAAGATGATTTCCATCACTTCAAGAAATGGGCGGACTTCGGTTGCCTCGCAATCGAGATGGAAGCAGCAGGTCTTTACACGCTTGCAGCGAAACATAAAGTGAACGCGTTGACGATCCTCACGATCTCTGACCACTTGTTGACGGGTGAAGAGACGACTTCAGAAGAGCGTCAGTCGACATTTGATGAAATGATTCGTGTCGCTCTCGACACAGCCGTCGAAGTAACAAACTAAGCGATTTTCCCTATAGCCTTTGGCTGTAGGGATTTTTTGTGTCTAAACCTATTCATCCCTATGAAACGGGTGGAGCACCAGCTAGACTAAGAATAAGATCACGGGAAAGAGGAATTGTCCGATGAAAACTCCACCACGTTTTATATTATATGCCATCGTATTCTTTGCCTTTTTTGATTTATTCGCCCAACTTCCGATCATGAGCACGTTTGCGGTATCCGTTGGGGCATCCTCGTTTATCGCTGGCTTTTCCATTGCAATCTATTCGTTGACGAACACGTTTGGAAATATGTTATCTGGTATATGGACTGACAGAAATGGTCCATATCGAGTTTTGGTTCTCGGCTTGTTTCTGACGAGCTTCAGTTTATTGGCTTATCAGTTCGTCGACTCAGCATCCATGTTGCTGTTTGTACGGTGTATTCATGGCTTTATGGCCGGACTCATCGTCCCAGCTGCATTTACGCTGTCGGCGAACGTCACCGCGATGAACCGTCAAGGTAAGAAAGTCGCCATTACCGGTAGTTTCGTCGGGTTAGCTGCCATTATCGGTCCAGCATTCAGCGGTATCGTCGCAAGCATCACATCGCCACCAACTGTCTTTTTATTCGTCTCTTTATTCGGTTGGGTGATTCTCATCGTGACGATTGTGACAATGCGAGGAAGTCAAACGGTCGAGACAATAATAGAAAAAGAGAGGACACGGGAAAAACCGGATCCGAAAGTGCTTCGTGCCTATTGGGGCGCTTTTTTCCTCATGTTTTCTCAAGGGGCGCTCGCCTTTTTACTGCCGCTCCATGTGCAGGAACTTGGATATGATTCACGATTGAGCGGGACATTGCTCAGTATGTTCGGCGTGGTAGCCGTCCTGTTCTTTTTATTGCCGACGAACGGATTGTTTGATCGATTCTCTCCGACAAAGTTGACCGCACTTGGGGTGGCTATCATCGGGATAAGCCAGGTGTTAATTGGACAATCGGGTGTACAAACTAGCCTGTATGGGGTACTTGCCTTATATGGTGTCGGGTTTGCCATTTTATTCCCGGCCATTAATACGTTGTTGATCCAATCGACCTCTCCACAAAATCGAGGGAAAGCATACGGGGCGTTCTATGCCTTTTTCTCTCTCGGAACGGTAGCGGGGTCATCATTCTTAAGTGTTCTTCCACTCTCGATCGTCCAGCAGTTCACACTGACCGGCTTGATTTTAGGGAGCGCAAGCCTGCTCTTTCTAATCAGCGCGCGAAAAAGAGTACGGATGTTTTGACACGAGGGAAGCAATCACTTACTCTACGATTAAGCGTTTAAACATTTAAACGCTTTGTATTATAGTAGGTTGATGAAAGCGTTTTTTTAGATTCACGTTTCACACGATGATAAAATGAGATAAATGTGATGAATCATTAAGGAGGAAAGTTCATGCTGGCACCGATTGAACAGTTGACGATTGACGAGCTAGTCCAAAAACAGCGCCGTTTCTTTAAAACACAGGCGACAAAATCGATGGCATTTCGTTTGAGCATGCTGACGTTTTTAAAGGAGTCCATTAAGCATTATGAAGCGGATTTGCTTGAGGCACTTCGCGAAGATTTGAACAAATCCGAATTGGATGCGTATACGACAGAAATCGGATTTATTTACGATGAGATTTCACGAACGATGCGTGAATTGAAGCGGTGGATGCGTCCGAAGCGTGTCCGTGGGACGGCGATTCATCTTGGGATGAAGAGTGAGATTCAGTATGAGCCGTACGGTACGGTGTTGATCATCGCTCCATGGAATTATCCATTCCAATTGGCTGTTGCTCCGCTTATCGGTGCGATTGCGGCCGGGAATACAGCCGTTGTCAAACCTTCAGAATTGACGCCGAATGTGGCGCGTGTCCTGACACAGGTGCTCGAGCGTGCCTTCACCGATCGATATGTGGCAAGTGTCGAAGGGGATAAAGACACAGCGCAAGAACTGTTGGCACAAAAATGGGACTATATCTTCTTCACGGGATCGACGCAAGTCGGTCGAATCGTCAATCAGGCGGCAGCGAAGCATCTGACACCAGTCACGCTCGAACTAGGTGGGAAATCACCAGTCATCGTTCACGGAGATGCGAACGTCTCCATTGCGGCAAAACGTGTCGCCTGGGGGAAATGGATGAACGCCGGTCAAACATGTGTCGCACCAGACTATGTACTCGTCCACGAATCGCAACAAGACGCATTTTTAGAAGCGATTAAACAAGAGGCGTTTGCGATGTTTGGGAATGGTGTCGGCACGAAACGATACACGCGCATCGTCAATGAATCGCACTTCGACCGTTTGTCTCACTATTTGACAGAAGGGGACCTTGTGTTCGGTGGAGAGACGAACCGAGATGAGCTTAAAATTGCGCCGACCGTCATGACGAATCTTCATGAAGATGCTGATGTGATGAAAGATGAGATTTTCGGTCCGATTTTACCAGTCATTCCATATCGTCAATTGGACGAAGTGATCGAGTTCATCTCGGACCGACCACACCCATTGGCGCTCTATCTCTTTACTGAGTCGAAGGACGTGGAGAGAACCGTCATGAAGCACCTTTCCTTTGGTGGCGGGTGCGTGAACGATGTCATCATGCATTTGACGAACCCGAATCTACCGTTCGGTGGAGTGGGCGAGAGCGGAATGGGAGCTTATCATGGGCGAACGAGTTTTGAGACGTTCAGTCATGCGAAGTCTATTTTAAAGAATACGACGAAATTTGATTTACCGGTCCGGTATCCGAACTTCAAACCGGCTGAACAATTGATTCGACTGATTCAACGATGAATCGATCAAGAGATTCGGGGTCACACCCGAATCTTTTTATTTTCAAAAGATTGTTTGAAATGTCACATACTTTTATGATACTCCCTGTCACACTCCTGTATAATAAAGTCATAAATGGAACGGACGAATGAAACGTGGAGGGAGCACCGACCTATGTCAATGCAATGTGGAACGACCCAACCGAACAGTTTTGTATTCTCAGACGAAACGAAACAGCTGTTACTCGAAATGATGACGCTTCAACATCACCCAAAAGCGAGTATCGTGTGTTGGGAAGGTGAAAAGTGTGATAAGTTCTTTTACTTGAAGAGTGGTTCTGTCAAATTCACGAAAATCACGAAAAAGGGAAATCCACTCGTCATGTTCATGTATGGATCGGATGATTTCTTTGGTGAGTTTGACATCGTGGAGACATTCCCTAGTTCGTATAGCATCGAAACGACCGAAGAGAGTACCATCGGGACGATTTCAAAACGAGAGCTAGAGTCGCTCATGCAGCGCGATATCCGTTTTGCCGGAGAAATCTTGCGCTGGACATCGATGATGCGTAAGCACTCCGAGATGAAAGTGCGTGACTTATTGTTGTACGGAAAACCTGGGGCATTGGCTTCGACGTTTCTTCGAATGGCCGCGATGCATGGAGTGGAGGAAGAAGATGCAATCGTGATTCCTCGTCATCCGTCTGACGGAGAACTCGGACAGTTGATTGGTGCACCGCGTGAGACGGTGAATCGGTTGATCAGTCAGTGGCGAAAAGAAGGGGTCATCAGCACAACAACGAAATCAATCATCATTCGCGATGTCGACTTTTTAAAAGAGCTGTGCCATTGCGAAGGCTGCCCGGCAGGAATATGTCGTTTATAAACCGCCCCATGTGGAGGCGGTTTTTTTTGTGGATTGGTTTTGTACAAATGTGAACTTTATGTGTTGAAACTACGCAAAATTGATGTGATTGTCACTTTTTGAGTGATAAATATCACATATTATCGCCTAAGCGATTGCATACAATAAAAGTGGAAAAACAAGCGAAAGGGGTCTTACACGTGGAACATAAAGATGGACAAGAACCGAATTTAAAAGGAACGTTCACATCGGTCATGATCGTGGCGGGTGTCATCATCGCCATGTGGTCATCAGTCTTTTACTTATTCGTCACTCGATAAGAATTCAGGGGGGAGGGTTTCATTATGCATATTCATAAACTAGAAAAATATTGGCTTACATTCGGCATCATTCTACTCGCGGTCTTCCTGACTGTTCTCGGGGTATCCGCATTCGCGGCAGGTAATCAACCCGCATCGGATGCAGACTTGATTGACCCGGCAAAAGTAAATCAGACGGCTCCGTTCGACAAACCAGGACTTCATAAAATTGGTGAAAATGAATACGAGCTCGTCATGATTGCACAAGCGTTTACGTTCACACCAGGGAATGTTGAAATCCCAAAAGGGGCAAAAGTGACGTTCCTCGTGACATCACCTGACGTCGTCCACGGATTTCAGTTGACGGGTACACCGGTCAACATGATGATCGTCCCGGGACATATCAACTCGTTGACATACACATTCGAGGAAGCTGGCGAATTTTTAATCTTATGTAACGAATATTGCGGTACAGGGCATCATATGATGTCGACTAAAATCAAGGTGGTGGAATAAATGAATGACGTATCTTCTAAACTGAAGCAATGGGAGATGGAACGCGGCGTACCGGTTCCGAGTATCGGAGCCAAAGAGTCACGTCTTGCCTACGGACACATTCTCGTATCCATTCTCGCCATCTTGATTGGGGCGCTAGCTGGATTGACTCAGACATTGATTCGGACGGGTGTCATTCCTGAAATCTTTGGATACTATCAACTTCTGACTGCACACGGAATCATGCTTGGACTCGTCTTTACGACGATGTTCATTATCGGTCTTTTATATGCGTTACTCGCGAAATCGTTCGGTCGCTTTGAAGCATTCCCGACGCGTGTCGCGTGGCTCGGTTTTTGGACGATCATCATCGGTGCTGTCATGGTAACTGTCATGATTTTGGCCAATAAAGGGACGGTCTTATATACGTTTTATGCGCCGCTCATGGCAGATCCGCTCTTCTATGTCGGACTCGTGTTATTCGTAGTCGGGACATGGTTGTCGTCATTTGCGATGTTCCGAATGTATGCGGATTACAAGCGTGACAATCCTGGTGTTCATCCACCACTTCCGGCTTATATGAGTATCATGACGATGCTTCTTTGGGACATTGCGACACTTGGTGTCGCAGCCACGATTTTATTCCAGCTCCTTCCGCTCTCGTTAGGATGGACGGATACAGTCGGAATCGAGTTATCTCGTACATTGTTCTGGTACTTCGGTCACCCGCTCGTTTATTTCTGGCTCATGCCGGCATACATCGTGTGGTATACGGTCGTACCGAAAGTGATTGGTGGGAAAATCTTCTCGGATGCGTTGGCACGGATGACGTTCTTGCTGTTCTTACTCTTCTCATTCCCGGTCGGTTTCCACCATCAGTTGACAGAGCCAGGGATTGAACCGTTCTGGAAGTTCGTTCAAGTCATCTTGACGTTCTTGGTCGTCATCCCTTCATTCATGACTGCATTCTCGCTCTTTGCGACGTTCGAACTTCGTGGACGTGCGCTCGGCGCGAAAGGGCTGTTCGGATGGGTGAAGAAAATGCCGTATGGCGACGTTCGCTTCCTTGCTCCTTTCGTTGGAATGTTGTTCTTCATCCCGGCCGGTGCAGGTGGAATCATCAATGCTTCGCACCAATTGAATGCAATGGTCCACAATACGCTTTGGGTCACAGGACACTTCCACATCACAGTCGGAACTGCCGTTGCCTTAACCTTCTTCGGAACAGCGTACTGGCTCGTCCCAGTCCTACGCGGTCGCACGTTGACGAAGGCGATGAACAAGCTTGGATTGATTCAAGCAGGAACATGGGCGTTCGGTATGGCGATCATGTCGTATGCGATGCATATCTCAGGATTGAACGGGAACCCACGTCGTACGGGTCCGGCAACTTATTTCTCGGATGCGTTGACGCGTGAGTGGATCCCATATCATGTCATGATGGCAATCGGGGGAACGATTTTGTTCATCTCTGTTCTCATCTTCGTCTACTCGATGTTCAACTTGTCATTCCTCGCTCCAAAAGGCGAAGAAGAATTCCCGCTCGCCGAGACAGAAGAGGCGGCGATGGATACACCGCGTTACTTCGAGAATTGGAAGCTATGGATTACCGTGACGTTCGTCTTGATCGCATTTGCATACACCGTTCCAATCTGGCACTTGATTGAGAGTGCGCCTCCAGGAGCGCGTGGTTGGGTTCTCTGGTAAACTGAAGTCAGCTCATTCGTGAGCTGACTTCTTTCGTGTGAGGAGGAACGATATGAACATAGTAGACGTCATCCTTGCGGCGCGTTCGATGCACTCGGCCAATCGCCCGTTTGTCGTGGCGATTGATGGACTGAGCGGAGCGGGCAAGACGACGCTCGTCTCACATTTAAGCAATGAGCCGAGTATTTACGTTCTTCACATCGATGACTATATCGTTGAACGGGACAGACGCTATCAGACCGGACAGCCTGAACCGGTGGAGTATTACGTACTTCAATGGGACGTCTCGCGCTTAGAACGTGAACTGTTTCGTCCATTGAGGAATGGGATGACGGAATTGACGTTACCTCGTTACGTGTATGAACGAGATATCATCGCAGAAGAGATCGTGGACATATCATTCGCACATACAGTTGTCGTAGAAGGAATTTTTCTACAACGTCCGGAATGGCGTTCTTATTTCGACTATGTGATTTATCTCGACTGTCCCCGAAAAGTTCGGTACGAGCGAGCATTGAACCGGGATACATACCTCGGTGATCCGACGGCACGGCTTGAGAAATACAAGCGCAGATATTGGCCCGGGGAAGATTTGTATCTTCAACACGTCGACCCGAAAAGAGGAGCAGACATCGTGCTCTGACTGAACGTTTCAACATCTGACGTACGTGTCAGATGTTTTTTGTTTAGAGAAAATTTGAAAAAATGATTGACGTCTTAGTGTATTACGCTAATAATACAGTTAGAAAGTGTATTAACCATGTCATACACTTAGAAAGGTGATGAACATGCAATTCAATACGAGGGCACCAGTTTACCTACAAGTCGTCGACTACTTCAAGAAGAAGATGGCACTCGGTGAACTGAAAGCTGGGGATGAAATGCCATCCCGGCGAGAACTAGCAAACGATTTAAAAATTAATCCGAACACCGTTCAAAAAGCGTTCAAAGAAATGGAGGACCAACAATTGATTACGACCGAACGAAATCGCCCGAGTCGTGTAACGACAGATGGTACGGTATTGGCACAAATCCGTTCTGAGATTGTAGATGACGCGGTTGCGGTATTTGTGGAAGCGATTCAAGAACTCGACGTCTCGGTAGACGAGCTAGTCGATAAGATTAAACGTCAGTACAAGGAGGGGACGTACGATGATCGAAGTGTTGGGAGTTAAAAAGCGCTATCGCCGGAAACAAGTCATTGAAGACGTTTCGTTTACAGCGAAAAAAGGGGAAATCACATGCCTGATCGGGCTGAACGGGACGGGGAAATCAACGTTATTGAAAGGCATCATGGGATTGACACCTTTCGACAAAGGTTCGGTATTGATTGATGGAAAACCAATTGATTTGAATCGTGTCGCCTTTGTCGCCGACCATGCGATGTTCCCAATTCATTTCACGATTGAACAATGTGAGGCGTTTATGAAAGATTTTTATCCGACATTTGATTCGGCATTATTTGCTCGTCTCGTCGAAGATTTTAAATTATTCCCGGAAGATAAGTTGAGCGAGTTATCGAAAGGGACGCTCGCCAAAGCGAATCTTGCGCTCGGCATTGCCCAAGACCCAGATTATCTATTGCTCGATGAGCCGTTCTCAGGAATCGATGTCTTTTCGAAAGAACAGATTGTTGAACTGTTCTCAAGTGAAATCATGGAGAACCGGGGCGTCCTCATTACGACACATGAAATAGAGGATATCGAGTACTTGATCGACAAGGCAGTCATGTTGAATAACGGACGCATCGTTCGTGAGTTTGACGTCGAGGATGTCCGTTTCATTCACGGGAAGTCAATCGTCGATGTGATGAGAGAGGAGTACGGGGCATGAATCTATTGAAACTATTGAGTTGGGAAGTTGAACGTGTCACGAAACCGTTCTTGACATTAGTCGCAGGTCTTATCGTTATACAGTTTGGATATCTCGGTTACTTTTTATGGGACGAAACAAACTTTTATGAACAGTTGCGACGTGAAGGAAATGCGGACTATCCATTGATGTTTGTCAGTTACTTGAACGGGACTCCATATCTTTTATCCCTCGGGATCGCCGTCGCTGCCGTGTTACTGTACAGCGTATGGATCTGGTATCGAGATTTTCAAGGACGAGGGACGTTCATGCTACGCCTCTTGACGATGCCACAAAAACGGATGGTCATCTTTTTTGCTAAACTTGGCACCATTCTAATGATGACGTTAGGACTATTTGCCATTGAGTGGATTGCCCTTAAATTGCAGTACATAGCGTTCACGAGTTGGTTCGATGACAAGATGATTCCGACTCAAGGATCATTTGAACAAACACTGTCGTATCAGGGAATATTGTCTCTGATGTATCCTTCTTCGCTCATCAACTTTATCATTCATCAAGTATTTATTGTCATCGTTGTCCTATTTGTTTTCACATTTGTGTTGATTGAACGGAGTTTCTGGCAGCGGACGATCTGGTCACCGGTACTTAGCTTGTCAATTCTAGTTGTCATCTTTACTATTCCAGTTTTAGGTTACGCGTTCTTGTCGAATCGACTAATTTACGATGAGACGATTGTGTATGTCGGTGTGGTATTGATGGTATGGACGAGTGTGACGATGTGGCTAGGTCGAAGATTTTTACAGACGAAATTGAATGTGTGAGGTGAGAAGATGAAACGAATGTGGAATGTGGCCGCGCTCGGTGCGGTCATCGTGATTGGGCTTGGGACGTTTGCCGTTGATGCGACAGAACCGAAAGCAGAATGGGCGTTAGACATCAGTTCGAATCCATCTGTGTGGGAAGACGCGGTGGTAGAGGTCACGTATGGCACAGAGGACGATGTTGCACAGTGGTTTGAAGTGACGACGGATGAGAGTCGTATCACGTCAAACTTAAATTATATTGCTGAGGGACTGCGATATCGTGAACGTTTGAATGAGGGAGAACGTTCGATTCATCGACAAATGAACGGAATGACGTATGCGGAATCGATTCGAACAGAGGATGGATACATCGGGGTCGGTCAGAATGGGATGAAAGAGCTCATCGTATTTACACAAGAAGATGGAGAAAAGTTATCGACGTTTTCGTTCGATGCCAGTGATTCAAAAATATATGACATCGTGAACGGGGTATGGTCAGGCGTATTTCTGAATGATGGTCAGTTAAACTTAATCTATCGAGATGGATATGACGGTGAAGAAAAAACAATACTCGCCACGTTTGATCAAGCAATGAATGAGGTGACGGTCAAAGAAGTGAATGTGGACAAAGGATTTATCACCCATGTCATCAATACGAATCGTTTTTACGCTACCGATGTATCCTCTCAAGTGACAGAAACTCGTTACATCTCTGTCGGTGTCAGCTCGTACGAAGTGATCCGAGAAGGGGAAGAGGAAATCAATGTTGAGGATCCGAACCCAGGACTCTTCGCTTACGATACAAAAACGGGTAAAGTTGTTCAATTGGCTGAAGGTCAGGACTTTTGGGATCATACAGTGTCGGGTCACAACCTGTTCGCCTTAAATGAGGATGGCGAGGAAGTCGTCATCGACTTGAACACCGGGAAGCAGATGACTCGTAAAGTTCTCGATTCAGTGGATCACGCCTTCTATGAAAATGGTCGCCTGTACCAAACGCGCCAAGCGAAAGACGGTGTCATCATCGATGTATACGAGGATGGGAAACAAATCTCGAGTGCGGCGATCACGCCTGAAAACGAAGAAGCGCGTGACATGCTCAAACAGATTGACGTAGATGTCAGACAAAAATAAGCAAAGGGCCGCGGCCCTTTGCTTATTTTGATGGTTTCGGTATGATGACGCCTTCTTCTAAATCCAGCAACAAGTCGATCAGTTCCGCGCAGAACTCCGGGAACTGCTCCAAAAAGGCACCGGGACCGACTTCATCTGTAAAGTCGATATACAGATCGGCGACATTCCCAGACATCTTCGCAGGTAAGGCGAGAAACGCCGAACCGAAACGCCAACTGCCTCGGATATCGAGTAACTTCCCGAGAACGAGGTCGCCGGTCTCACGTTCTTCTGGTAACTGAACAGCGTATGTCTCTTTGGACTCCCAGTCTTTTAACTGACCGTCCTCTGTCACTTCAAAGATACTACAACGCGGGACGGCTAATCCACGGAGTGCGTGATAGAGGGCAGGGGACATGTCGCTCTTATGGTCGGCCAAATAGCGACCATGGGGTGTCATCCCATCCTCATCCGTCTCAAAGAAGACGGCCCAATCGATGAAGAGGTCACGGAAGAGTTCGGCATCTTTTAAGTGCCATGTCCCTTCCGATGCGATCTCTTGAATATAGTTCGTCCATTGTGTGCTTCGCACGAGAGCCGCTTGCTCATACAACTTTTTCAGTTCGGCAAGCAATTCGGACTCTTCGACGAGCAAAGGGAAGGGAATTACTTTCCGGTTTTTTTTCATCGGCGCGGACCTCGCTTGTTCGCAGGACGTTTGACGACAGGAGGCTTCTCCTCAATCCGTTTCTCAATCACGTCACCGCGATAGATTTCGAGCTCTTTCAACTCGACACCGAGTTGACGCGCAAACGATTTCAAGTGCGGCAGGTCATCCGTCGTCACGAGGGAAAGGACAGTGCCTCCCGCGTTACCGCGAGCGGTACGGCCGGAACGGTGAATGAAGTCATCAATGGATTCCGGTAAATCGAAATGGACGACGTGCGTCACGTCTTCAATATCGAGACCGCGTGCAGCGAGACCGGTCGTGATGAGGAGCGGGTATTCGCCTTTACGGAATTCGCGGAGCGTCTCGACGCGTTCACGTTTCCCTTTTAAGCTGTCGAGCATCCGGTAGTTCACTTTCAACTTTTCAAGTTCTCCGCGAAGCGGTGGCAAGAACGAGCGGTTGTTGATGAAGGCGAGTGCCTTCACACCGTCGACGTGTGAAAGACGACGAAGAAGTTCCGGTTTATACCGGCGTGTCGTCAACAGATAGCCGTACGTCACTTGATCGCTTACGGCACGTTCGATTTTGATATGTGCCGGCTCGTTCATGAACGGTGCCGACCACTCTTTGAGTGAATCGGTGAGTGTTGCCGAGACGAGTGCAAGTTGACGCTCATGCGCAGTATGCTTGATGATTCGTTCTGCGGCCTCCGTCAAACCGCTGTCGATGATTTGGTCGGCCTCATCTAAAATAACGGTATGTGTTTCGTGGAGCTTCAGTTTTTTCTTGTCGATCAACTCGACGAGACGACCTGGTGTCCCAACGATCAAATGTGGTTTCTTCTTGATTCGGTCGATTTGACGTTTCAATTCGACGCCACCGATGAACGAACCGATGCGGACGTCGCCTTTTTCGGTGAAACGTTGTGCGACTTGTTGAATCTGCATGACAAGTTCACGGGTCGGGGCGACGACAACGACTTGGATGCGGTCATTCGACGGATCAATCTTTTCAATGGCTGGAAGAAGATAGGCGAGTGTCTTACCCGTTCCGGTCGGTGCCTCGATTGTCACGTCTTTTCCATCTAATAGTAGGGGAAACGCTTCTTTTTGGACCGGCATCGGCTCATTGAAGCCCATCCGTTCCCACGTTTCGTTAATAAAAGGTTTTGTAAAATTCATATTCGGTCTCCTTATCTTTAGGCAAAAACAAAGGAAGCGACAGCGCTCCCTCGTCAAATATAGCGAACATGCTCCTGACCATCTTCCATGGAAGAACGTAACGTCTGTGTATACGTCTGACCGTCTTCGATGAGTTGGATGTGGGCGTCTGCACCTTCTGCTGTCAATTCAACTTTCTCAATCGTGAATCCTTGATAAACGCGATACTGTAACTCGGCCGTCATGTTCTCGAACGGTTTCAGTTCCGGATATGTCATAATGACATGGATTGGACGCGACAAAAGTGTGGCGAGTAGCTGGTCGCGATAATCGATAAAATCTTCGTTCTCGATGTCATCATCGAAGCGGATCCAAAACCCTCCGTCTTCAAATTCTGTGATAAATCCGTCACGCTTTTCACCAGCCTCATCGACCTTTAATGAGATGCGATCGCCGACCTGAAAGGCATGATTTGCTGTTAATGGTTCATACGTCATGAGTAGAACCCCTTCCTCTTATACAATGTTCTGCCTTCATTGTGTCTGATACGACACAAAAATTCAAGTTCTAACCGAGTGATGTGAGATTAATCACCTTAAAAACTGTATAGTTCGTCACAGAATAATCAAATTAGTACAGATGATAGGTAAACCTTATCTAATTGGGAATCATCTGTTTCAAACTATATAAATTAGCGGATATAACAGTTTGTAAAACGCTTTCAAAAACGGCTGTTTCATCCCGTTCATAAGATTGTTACAAATTTCACAAGAATGTAAAACATATTGTTCACGTTTTCACGTACACTCACAGTATAGATAACACGCAGTTACTTTCGAGAATGAGGAGTGAATCAACATGGCAACCGAAATCAAATCCGCATGGTCAGGTTTTGTCCCTGGTCAGTGGACGAATGAAGTGAATGTCAGTGAATTTATCCGTTTGAACCGTCATGAGTACACAGGAGACGATACGTTTTTAGCAGGTCCGACTGAAGCGACAAACGTTCTTTGGAATCGTGTGATGGAACTAACAAAAGAAGAGCGTGAACGTGGAGGCGTCTGGGACGTCGATCAACATACACCATCGACCATCGTATCGCATGGACCAGGTTACTTAAACAAAGAGTTAGAGAAAGTCGTTGGCGTTCAGACGGATGAACCGTTCAAACGTTCGATTCACCCGAATGGCGGCATCCGTATGGTCGATGCGGCACTCGAATCATATGGTTTCGAGCCAGACGAAGAAATCACAAAAATTTACTCAGAGATTCGTAAAACACATAACCAAGGTGTCTTCGATGCCTATACGCCTGAAATGCGGGCCGCTCGTAAATCAGGGATCATCACGGGGCTTCCAGATGCTTACGGTCGTGGACGCATCATCGGTGACTATCGTCGCGTCGCTCTCTATGGAATTGACTTCTTGATGGCAGAACGCAAAAAGGATTTAGCGAAACGCGGTGGGTTCTTATCTGAGTCTGACATCCGCGATCGGGAAGAACTATCGGAACAACTTCGTGCCCTCCAAGAACTTAAACAACTCGGGGCCGCTTATGGATTTGACCTCGGTCGTCCTGCGGAAAATACGCAAGAAGCATATCAATGGGTATACTTGGCGTATCTTGCTGCCATCAAAGAACAAAACGGTGCCGCAATGTCACTCGGTCGCGTCTCGACATTCCTTGATGTGTACGCCGAACGTGACCTTGAAGCGGGTCGCTTAACAGAATCGGACGTCCAAGAAATCGTTGACCACTTCATCATGAAACTTCGAATCGTCAAATTCTTACGGACACCGGACTATAACGAGTTATTCTCCGGTGACCCGACTTGGGTGACGGAATCAATCGGTGGGATGAGTCAAGATGGTCGCTCGAACGTCACGAAGAGCTCATTCCGGTTCTTACATTCACTCACGAACCTCGGACCAGCTCCAGAACCAAACTTGACGGTCCTTTGGTCGACGAAACTTCCAGAAGGCTTCAAACAATACTGTGCGAAAATGTCGATTGAAACGTCGGCTATTCAATATGAGAACGATGACTTGATGATGCCACAATTCGGTGATGACTACGGTATCGCATGTTGTGTGTCACCGATGAAGATCGGGAAACAAATGCAGTTCTTCGGTGCGCGTGCCAACATGGCGAAAGCCCTTCTTTATAGCATGAACGGCGGACGTGATGAGAAGAGCGGCGCTCAAATCGCTCCAGTTTGGGAAATGAACACAGAAGACGTGCTTACGTACGAAAAAGTGTATGCCGACTTTGACCGAACGCTCGACTGGTTGGCGGAGCTATACGTGAATACACTTAACGTCATTCACTTCATGCACGATAAATATGCGTACGAACGAATCGAAATGGCGCTTCACGATCCTGAAATCTTACGGACGATGGCTTGTGGGATCGCGGGTCTCTCGGTAACGGCAGATAGTCTTTCAGCAATCAAATATGCAAACGTCAAACCCGTCCGGAATGAAGAAGGAATCATCGTCGACTTCGAAGCAGAAGGAGACTTCCCGAAATTCGGAAACAATGATGACCGTGTCGATGCAATCGCCGTCGAACTCGTCGAATCATTCATGGAGAAAGTGCGGAAGCATAAAACATACCGTGACGCGCTTCACACACAATCGGTCCTCACCATCACATCGAACGTCGTCTACGGTAAGAAAACAGGGAACACGCCAGACGGACGCCGTGCCGGTGAACCATTCGCTCCAGGAGCGAACCCGATGCATGGACGAGATACAAAAGGTGCGGCTGCATCGCTCTCATCTGTTGCGAAACTTCCATTCGAACACGCACAAGACGGAATCTCGTATACGTTCTCGATCGTACCGAAAGCACTCGGGAAAGAAGAAATCGCACGCGAACTCAACTTGGCGGCACTTCTTGATGGGTATATGAGCGGAGAGCACAAAGGACATCACTTGAACGTCAACGTCTTTAACCGCGAGACGCTTCTCGACGCTATGGAACATCCAGAAGAATATCCGCAACTCACAATCCGCGTATCAGGATATGCGGTCAACTTCATCAAGTTGACACGTGAGCAACAGATCGACGTCATCAACCGTACGTTCCACGGTTCGTTGTAAGTAAAGGCTTAGCGGCCTTCCACGGAGGGCCGCTCATTCGTTAGGAGGTCATTTCGATGACAATGGGATATGTACATTCGGTCGAATCATTCGGAACAGTTGACGGCCCAGGGATTCGCTTCATCGTCTTTTTACAAGGTTGTGCCTTGCGTTGTTTATACTGCCATAATGCGGACACGTGGGATTTCAAAAAGAATAATCACCGCTCGGCTGAAGACGTCATTCAAGAGGCGCTCAGTTACCGTCCGTTCATGGAAGCATCGAAAGGCGGCATCACCATTTCTGGTGGTGACCCACTCGCGCAACCTGAATTTTTAGAGGCGCTGCTGCGTGAAGCGAAAAAGCATGGGCTTCATACGACACTTGATACGTCCGGTGCGCTCCGACCTCCTAATTTGGATGCGATTTTAGATCACACCGACCTTGTCTTGCTCGATATCAAGCATATCGACGACGACATGTGTAAGAAGTTGACGGGACGTAGCAATGCCAACACGCTCGCGCTTGCCGAACACCTTTCCGAGCGCGGAACGAAAATGTGGATTCGCCACGTCCTTGTACCTGGATGGACGCTTGAGGAAGGTGCGCTTCGTCGCACCGCCGCGTTCATTCAAAAGTTAGACCATGTCGAGAAAGTCGAGATTTTGCCTTATCATGAGATGGGCGTCTACAAATGGGAGGCGCTCGGGCTCGATTATCCGCTCAAAGGCACGAAACCCCCGACGTCTGATGAAGTCGAATGGGCGGAAGGGATCTTGCAGGGAACTGTATAAAACAAGCGCAGACCGATGTGGTCTGCGCTTGTTTGACGTTATACTCGCTTTTTCTTCTTTTCTAAAACGCGGGCATGCTCTGCCTGTTTCTTCTCCATATAGAGAAGTTCCCGCTCTAGTTTGACGTAGCTGGCATAGCGTTTCGCATCTAGCGTACCGTTCGTTAGCGCTTCTTGAACGGCACAGCCCGGTTCTTTCTGATGTGAGCAGTCGCGGAAGCGGCATGTCTCGGCAAGTGCTTCGATATCACGAAACGTCTCATCGAGGTGCTCGCTTCCTTCCCATAGTCCGAATTCTCGCATCCCTGGTGTGTCGATGACGTATAAGTCATCGATCCGGAACAGTTCGCGGTGCGTCGTCGTATGTTTTCCGCGCTCGTCCTGCGCCCGTACGGCTTGTGTGACGGCAAGTGTCTCGTGGGCGAGGGCGTTCGTCAGCGTAGATTTTCCGACGCCGGACGAACCGACGAAGGCGATTGTGCTCTCACTCGGCAATGCGTGACGAAGTTCAGCCACACCTTCTCCCGTCACAGCACTGACGGGGAATATTTGGATTCCGGGTGCGTTCACTTGAATGTCTTCGAGCAATGTGTCGACGGAGTCGACTTGATCGGTCTTCGTCAAGACGATGATCGGGATTGCCCCGGTGTCCCAAGCGGCTAGCGTATAGCGTTCTAGACGACGGATGTTGAAGTCGTGTCCACATGCCATCGTAATCAAGACGTAGTCGACGTTCGCGCAGATCAGTTGTTCACGTGTCTCGTTGCCGGCGGCCGCTCGTGAAAGAACGGTCCGACGCTCAAGGAGATGGTGAATCGTACCTTGACCATGCTCACGAACTTGAATCGTGACATAATCGCCGATGACCGGGTAATCCCGTTCGCTCGTCGCGGCATGTCGAAATTTTCCGGAAACCCCGCACATATAGGCGTTTTCTCCGATTGATACCGTATAAAGATGTTGGAACTGTGCCGTGACACGTCCCGTTTCAGTTTGTTGAAACAAATTAGAATCCTCCTTTTAATGATGGAGGACGACAGCCCTCCGATTCGCTGACATTTGGTTACGTGCATGCATCATGTTGCTCATAAAACATCATCCTTTCACTGTTCGATAGCATTAGTGTACCACAGTTATTGGAAACGGTAACATCTCAGTCTAAAGACCGAGGCGAAACAAGCCTTCCGCTCGTCGACCTATGTCAAATAACGTATTATGATAAGAGTGTACTTAACAAGGAGGGATGACAGATGAATCACCAAGTGAAAAAGGTGTTGTTCATCGTGGCCGCGATCGCTCTAGTGCTCGTGTTGATCGGTTCTTTACCGAATATGATTTTATTCGGATTAGGAGCGCTCTTGACGCTTTGGGCTGGAGTCCGTTTTCAGGCTGTGACACACATCGGTGCTAAAGTTGGTTTCGGGATCCTTGCCGTCATTGGGATTGGGACGATGCTCTCAAACATTTGGGCACTCGTCGGAATCATTGTCGCGTGGTTGTTGTTTAAAGGGTATATGATGTATACAAGTGAAAAACGCGACCCGGATGTCGAGATTTTAAATGCAGACGGAACGCGTGCCGGCCGGAGCAGCTTCCAACAGTTCGATCAAGTGTGGCAAAAATTTGTTAATCGTCGTTGAGATTTCATAAGGAGGATTCACCATGAAGACACCGTTTGATCAGTTTCGTGAATTAGCGAATGAATTGACGAAAGAAATTTCGAAAGAAGTGAAGAAATACCAGGATAAAGAGATACCACGTTCAAGTGGAGAAGCGGAATTGAACCGTCATATCCGTGGAGCGGAGAAGGAAGCGTTGTCGGTTGAACGACTCGTGGAACGTCAACGTACATTGCTTGCAGAACTTGCTCAGAAGCGTGATGATGCCAAGAAAATGGCAGATAAACGGTATGAGCAGACAGAACTGGCGAAACAAGCCGGGGAAGAAAAGTTGGCAGAACGTGCGGCACTCGAATCCAAACACTACGGGGAACAGTACCGTTACTTTGAAGGATTGATTGACGAGGGTGAGCGCGAGTTGGATACATTAGAGCGTCGTGCGCTCGAGATGAAACTCAAACTCGATGAGATGCAAAATAAACGTTATGAGTTTGCGATGCGCGAAAACCTAGACTTGTTAAAAGGAGCACTCGACCAAATCTTTGGTCAAAATACGTCTCAGTCTCATCCGTTCACTGAGGAAGACAAGAAAGAACAACCTGTTGAAGAAAAGCAAGACACACAGGAAGATGAAGATGATTTTGAAGCAAAATTGAAGGAACTGGAGCGTCGCTTTAAACAAGAGTGAGGTGACGGTTCGGCGATGACCTGAACAAGGTCATCGCTTTCTTTGCTTCATACATATGAACAGAAAGGGGGAATGGACATGGAACGTTGGAACACACGTCAAATCATTGGATTTATGATTATCTTATTTTCAGTCGGACTCTTCATCGATATTGTGACGGGTGGCAATAGCGTCTTATTCAGCATGATCCTCCCGCTGCTTCTCCTCTATATCGGTCGACGGTTCAGTCGTCGGGGCAAGCAGTCTGCTAGCTATATTTTTTACGCAATCGGAGGAATCCTCTTGATCGGCTTGATCTTCTCATCTGCGGCATTCGGATTCGTGCTTTCCGGACTTCTCCTGTTATTCGGCTATCGACTCTATAAGAATCGACCGGTCGAATCGAAAATCCGGACACCCCTTCGTCAAGAACAAGCCTTCTCATTTGGGATGAAGGAATCGGGGCACTATGTGTTACGTGATACGAATGAGTTCTTTTTACTACGGGATGTCGAGATGGATTTGTCACAAGCCATCATTCCGGAAGGAGAGACGTTCTTACTCCTCAATGGACTCGCAGGAGATATTCGAATCCTCATTCCTGCAGGGTATGACTATTCGATTGACGCATCGATCGGGTTCGGTAAAGTGCAGGTTGATGACTCGAACTATTCGCCGGTTTTCAATCGTCGCTTCTATACAGCGTCTGATGATTATGTCCAGGCCACGCGAAAAGTCCGGATTCATATCGTGCTCATGAGTGGAAGTGTCGAGGTGATGACGGTATGAAAAAAGATTCTTATCCACGAACGGTCGTCTGGCATCAACTGTTTAGTAGCCTGTTGACGGCTTTCTTTATTACAGTAGCGTTTCTCATAGGTGACTCGACTTCATTGAGCGATTTATTTTCGCGTGAAGAAGGGTTGCCTTTCGGTGTGTCCATCCTGGTGATTGCCGTCTTGATCGGAAGTATCTTTGGCGTCGGTTCGTATTTTTATTTGCGCCGAGACTTTCGAGAAGTCGCCAATGCCCTTTGGAAACTGGAGAACCAAAAAGACATCACTTTCCGCCCGATGTCCCCATACCGAGATACACTCGAACGAATCGTCCGCGTATCGAAACAGCGCCAAGAGATGGTCGAGATGGCGAAGCGAGTCGGTGAGCGTCCGGTCAGTGTGGAAGAGGCGCGGAGTGAGGCCGTCGTAAAAGAAAGACGTCGCGTCGCACGAGAACTTCATGATTCGGTGAGTCAACAGCTCTATGCCATCTCGATGATGACGACAGCGGTCAAACAGACGATGCAGACGAAACCAGATCTCGCGAGTAAACAAATGGAACAAGTCGAGCTCATGGCGCAGACCGCACAGGCAGAGATGCGTTCGTTGCTGTTACAATTACGACCGGTCGAATTAGAAGGCATGACACTCAAGACGGGAATCGAACGCTTGTTAGAAGAACTGTCTCGTAAACAATCGACCGAGCTCGTCTGGCGTTTAGAGGAAGTGAAGCTCTCCCGGCACACTGAAAATGAACTGTTTCGGATTGTTCAGGAAGCGATTAGTAACACGTTACGACACGCCAAAGCGACTCGTTTAGAAATCGAGATGCGAACGGTACAACAGACGGTCATTTTAAAGATTAACGATGATGGGATTGGATTTAATGTGGACGATACACAAGTCGCCTCATATGGATTACAATCGATAAGAGAGCGTACGGCAGAAGTCGGTGGAACGTTGCGATTGGTCAGTGTGCCGAATGTAGGGACACAAATTGAAGTACGTGTGAAACAACAAGTGGAGGGGTAATGATGATTCGAGTTGTATTAATTGATGATCATGAAATGGTTCGGGCGGGCGTATCTGCCTTTTTATCGACACAACCGGACATCGAAGTCGTCGGCGAAGCATCGGACGGAGCAACGGGAGCGGAGCTTGCGATTGCGGAGAAGCCAGATGTTGTCCTCATGGACTTGGTGATGGAGCCCGTTGACGGAGTCGAATCGACGAAACGAATTAAAGCCAGTTGGAAAGAAGCGAAAATTTTGGTCGTGACGAGTTTCTTGGATGATGAGAAAGTGTATCCTGTCATCGAAGCCGGTGCGATGAGCTATGTCCTCAAGACGGCAAACGCCAATGAAATTGCAGACGCGATTCGTCAAACCGCTGCCGGTAATCCGGTCATGGCCGCCCAAGTGACAGGAAAGATGCTCGAACGCCTGCGTCATCCGGAAATGACCCTTCATGAGAGTCTTACTGCTCGGGAACGAGAAATTTTGCAACTGATGGCGGAAGGCAAATCGAATCAAGTGATTGCGGACGAATTGTTCATCTCACTCAAAACAGTGAAGACTCACGTGTCGAACATCTTGACGAAGCTTGACGTCTATGACCGGACCCAGGCAGTCGTCTATGCGTTCCAACATAACTTGGTCAGTAAAGGATGATCCGTCTCCCCGTGATTGTGACAGAGCGCCTCCGGTTGCGTCCTCTCCAAATGGAGGACGGTCCGCACGTATTCGCCATCTTTTCAGATGAACACGTGCTACGCCACTACGGAATGGAGCCACATCGGACGTTAGAAGAAACGGAACAGATGCTCACCCATATGCTCGCCCAAATCGAAACAGGAGCGGTCATCCGTTTTGCAATCGAGCATTGCGAATCAAAAGCGTTAATCGGGACAATCGGTTTTCACAATCGAGCTCCTTCGCACCGTCGTGCCGAGATCGGTTATGAACTTAGACCGGAATATTGGCGTTCAGGCTATGCGACGGAAGCACTTCACGCGGCACTTCAGTTTGCTGTGACGTGTGAAATTGAACGGGTCGGTGCCATTGTCTATGTCGAGAATCTCGCATCGCAACGTATGTTAGAGAAGAATGGATTCATTCAAGAAGGTCGACTACATAACTATATGCGTCAGCGGGGACAATCTCATGACGTGTATGTCTATAGCTATATGACCCATCAGTCAGTCTGAGCACACCGACCACAAGCGGTGTGCTTTTTTCGTTTGTAAGAGAAATAAAATGGGAACCAACTAGAGGTGAGTCAATCAAAGGAGGATGATGAGATGAAAGCAGCATATATCGAACAATATGGCGGATCAGACGAATTCAAAGTAGGGGAACTTGAACAACCGGCGATCGGTGCAGATGACGTATTGATTGAGGTTCATGCCGCAAGTGTCAACCCGGTGGATTGGAAGCTCCGTGAAGGATACTTGAAAGAAATGCTTCATTTTGAAATGCCACTCGTCATCGGGTGGGATGTATCGGGTGTCATCAAAGAAGTTGGGGCGAATGTGACCGAGCTCGATGTGGGGGATGAAGTATTCAGTCGTCCCGATATTGCACGACAAGGCACATATGCCGAGTACGTCGCAGTCGATGCGCATCTCGTCGTCAAAAAACCAGCTTCACTAAGTTTCGAGGAGGCCGCATCACTTCCGCTCGTCGCCCATACGGCATGGCAAGTCATGTTCGAAGTGATGGATGCCAAACCGGGTGATCGCATCTTCATCGGAGCTGGATCAGGTGGTGTCGGAACGGTAGCCATCCAGCTCGCGAAAGCACAGGGTTTGTATGTCGTCACGTCGACGAGTACGCCGAACGTGGACTGGGTCAAAAACCTGGGAGCCGACGAGGTCATCGACTATAAACAACAAGACCCGGCAGAGGTCGTCCGCGATCTTGACTTTGTATTTGATACGATGGGGGGCGACGGGCAGGGCAAACTGTATCGAATGCTTAAAGAGAATGGGATGCTCGTCTCCATCTCCACACCACCAAATGAAGAGGAAGCCAAACAGGCGAAGGTCCGTGCCGAGTACGTCTTCATGCAACCGACAGGGGAGCGTTTGAAAAAAATTGCGGAAGCTGTTGAAAAAGGCGAACTGAAACCTGTGATTGACCGGGTCTTTGATTTAGAAGACACGAAACTTGCTCATGACTATGGAGAAGAAGGGCATGCCAAAGGCAAAATCGTCATTCGAGTGAAATGATAAAAAAGAGGTGGGTTTCCAGAACACGCTCTGGAAATCCACCTCTTTTTATTAAATTTGATAGGCTATCTCAAGTGGAGGTCAGCCTTTTTTCTGTGCTTGTATTTGTTCATCGATTTCGGATAGGTAGGTCCAACGTTCCATCTTCGCATCGAGTGTTTCTTTCAGTTCTGCGATTGTTGCGTACAACTCATTGACTTTACCAAGGTCGCTACCCGCTGATGCAAGTGTCGCTTCCTGCGCTTCAATCTGTTCCTCAAGTGCGGCGATGTCTTCTTCGATCGTGTCCCATTCCTTCTGTTCTTTGAAGGTGAATTTCACGACCTCCGACCTTACGCGTTCCTTTTTCTCTTTAGGTTCTTTCTCTTTCTTCACTTGACGAACCTCTTCTTGTCGCATGGCCAGGTAGTCACTATATTCTGCGTGATACACCTGGATGATCCCATCTTCGAAGGCGATCAACTGTCCGGCGATCCGGTCTAAGAAATACCGGTCGTGACTGACGGCGATGACTGTACCTGGGAAGGATTCCAAATAGTCTTCTAAAACAGACAACGTCTCCGTGTCTAAATCGTTCGTCGGTTCATCGAGGAATAAGACGTTCGGTTCATCCATGAGAATTCGAAGCAGGACGAGACGTCGTTTTTCGCCACCAGATAGCTTCGCAATCGGTTTGTATTGCGCGTCCGGTGAGAAAAGGAAACGTTCAAGCATCTGCCCCGCCGTGATGACCTCGCCGTCCGGCGTATGAATGACTTTGGCGATGCGTTCAATCTCATCAATGACCCGTCGTGACTCGTCTTCAAATTCGACTTGTTGTCCGTAATAGCCTAAATGAACAGTTTCTCCGTGCACAATCGTACCGTTTGTCGGTTCTAGGCGCTTGGCGAGCAAGTTCATGAGTGTTGATTTCCCACTCCCGTTCGGTCCGACGATTCCGTAGCGTTCACGGCGACCGAAAATCCAATTAAACTGCCGAATGAGAAGGGAGTCGTCGTATCCGAAAGACAAATCTTCGACTTCGATGACCTTTTTGCCGAGACGTCGTGATCCGACCGAAACGTCGAGCGTCTCGTCTTCTGCTAAGCTCTCTTGATGTTTCAAGTCTTCGACGCGTTGAATGCGTGCCTTTTGTTTCGTTGTCCGGGCTTTCGCGCCTCGACGTAACCAGGCGAGTTCGCGACGTAATATATTCTGTCGTTTCTGTTCCATCGATTGTGCCCGCGCTTTGCGCTCGGCACGCTTCTCGAGAAAGAGTTCATAGTTCCCGTTATAGAAGTAACTCGTTCCATCCGCAATCTCCAAAATGTGATTCGTGACACGATTCAAGAAATAGCGGTCGTGGGTGATGAGCAGGATGGCTCCTCGGTAATCGGCAAGCATCGTTTCGAGCCATGCGATTGTATCGGCATCCAGTTCGTTCGTTGGCTCATCTAAAAGGAGCAAATCCGCTTCATCGAGTAACGCTGCGGCGAGCGCGACCCGTTTTTGTTGACCCCCAGACAAGGCGTTCACATCGATTGACACGTCAGGAAGACCGAGCCGGTTCAAAATCGACTTCAGTTTTGCTTCCGTTTCCCAAGCGTCTGCGGCATCGACGGCCTGTTGGGCTTTCATGAAGCGTTCAAGTAATTGCTCACTTGTCGGGTCCGCTTCGAGTGCTTGCCGGGCGCGTTCGAACTGTTTCAACGCTTGAACGGACGGAGTGTCACTTGTGAACAAAGCGTCTAGAATCGTTTGTCCTTCGTTAAATTGAACCGTTTGAGTCAAGTAGCGAATCCGATAATCGTTCGGATGCTGCATCGTGCCTCGATCTGCTGTCTCGGTACCGGCGATGATTTTCATGAACGTTGATTTCCCCGAACCGTTCACGCCGATAATCCCGATACGGTCTCCGGGATGGATCGTCATCGTCACATCATCAAATAAGACTTTGTCGGCAAACTCTTTATGAATGCCTTCAATCATTAATAAACTCATGCGTTCTCTCCTTCAAGCTGTTGACGAATGGCCGCCTCGACCGTCGCTGCGATTTCCTTGTTCGGCAAATCGGCCGGATCAATCGCAGGTAAGAATGTGACATCGACCGTTGCCGGGGTGATTCGATTTTTGGCTTCTAACAATTTATAACTGCCTTGAATCGCGACTGGAACAATCTTCGCACCACTTGATGTGGCGAGCGTCAAACTTCCAGCTTTAAACTCCTTCATCGGTCCACCTTTTGAGCGTGTGCCTTCTGGGAAGACAATCATTGATTGGCCGGATTGAATCGTTTCGACACCGGAACGAATGGCTTGAATCGATTGCCGACGGTCACTCCGGTCGATGAAGATACATCCCATCAATTCCATCCAACGTGGGATAATCGGGAATTTTTGAACCTCGATTTTTGAGATAAACGCTTTCGGTCGTTTCGTGGCGGTCAACATAATCGGGACGTCGAAGTTTCCTTGGTGGTTCGACACGTAGACGACGGGTTCATCCGGAATCTGGTCTTGGCCATGGACACGGACGTCTGCACCTGCGATTTTTAGTAGAAACTGTGCCCATTTATAAGCGATATCTTGTACGTAACGGTAACGTTTCGGTGTTTCGATTTTTTTCGCTTTCTGTAAAAACGGGACGGTGATCGGTAATACGGCAAAAAATGAGAAAAACCATACAGCTGTTCGAATCATTCTATTCTCTCCTCTCATGATGACAACAAGAAAGAGTCTTCTTCTCTTGACGAGAATCCGACCCTTCGGCATGAATCCTTATTCCCAAAAGCGAGAATCGCTCTCTTCTTCCTCTTCTTCGAGCTCGAACGTAATGCGTTTATTCACAGGATCGACGACGAAATAGGCGCCGTCTTGCTCGATACTTTTGATTTGCATGGCCTGGTCACTTCCGATTTCGAGAGTGAGACGGATTCGATTGTCATCATCGACGAGCAAAATGCCGTCCTCTTTTAACCAGAGCTCCATGACAGGTGAATAACGAAGTAGCCATTCATTCGATAACGGGATTTCATTCATACGGTTGTGTGCCTCCTGCGATTATAAATCCATTGTACGATGTCTGTTCCTACATAGGATACCAAATGTGGCGAGGGAAGACGAGCGTTATGTAGAGCGTTTTCGAGTCGTAGAGTGCATTCTGTCCACGACGCGTTTGATTCGTTTCTGGTTCCGTCTTTCTACAAAATACTCGTTTGCCTGCATGAAGAGTTGTTTGAAGGAAGAGAGTCCCATGGCAATCAAGACGGCGAATAGAAATGTCCCGATTGGATCTTTGTACAATTCAGTCTGGAACAAGAAAGCAAGTCCTACGATTGATAAAATGGTCGTGAGAAAATAAAAAATCATAGCGGAGTCTCCTTTTCTTAAAGGGTATGAAAGAAAAAGGCATGGTCTTTTAATCGTATTCGACTTTTTGAAGGAAAATCCTGTTATGTATTCCAAAGAAAAAACGCCTTCAGTTGGCTGAATGGCGTTTACTCTTGGGTCATGTAAGTCGAAGATGACGAAACGTTCGTATCGACACCGTTTGAGAAAATAAAACTGAGTGATGCGAGCAATGCGAAAAAGGCGACAAGTAATCCTTTTGTAAAACGTTTTGCAAAAGAACGAGACTGTATATCAAACATTTATTATCCCCCGATCAATCCTAAATGAAACCTTATCTATACTGGACACTTCCTATATAATAACGTTTTCAAAAAAAGGATACTAGCAGAAAAAAAGGCGTTCACAAAATTGTCACAAAATTTTAATAAATCATGTGAGTTCATTAAACAATCGCCATTTCAACTGTCTCAAAACACGTTCACATTTTCGACACATTTATTCAAAATGTTGAAAGAGAACATGATATGATTAGGAACGTGTGTAGATAGGTATACTGACAGTAATAGCTTAGAAAAGGATGTGGGTGTAATGGCATTGCGCGCAGGAGAAGTAGTAGATTTAGTCGCGGAACGTTCTGCTGATTTTGGAGTATTCATTAGTAACGGCCGCGAAGAGGTGCTCCTTCACCGAAAAGAACAGACAGAAGAAGTGACGATCGGTCAAACAGTTCGCGTCTTCTTATATCATGATTCAGAAGGACGTCTCGCATCAACGATGACGATTCCGACCGTTTCATTTGATGAGTATGAATGGTTTGAGGTAACGGGCGTCCGGTATAACACAGGGGTCTTCGTGAATATCGGAATTCAAAAGGACGTTCTCGTTTCAATGGATGACTTACCGGAGAACCGGTCGTATTGGCCGCAGACAGGCGATCAATTGTGCATTCGCTTGAAGTATGACCAAAAAGGACGTTTGCTTGGGGACCCTGCACCATATGCGTTCTTGAACTTGTTGGCACGACCGTCGAAAGAAGAATGGAACAACCAGGACGTGCAGGCCATCGTCGTCAATAAACGTGAAGTGGGCGTCAACGTATGGGTCGAAGGCGAATCACTCGGTTTCTTGCATGAGGCAGAGATGACGCGTTGGCCACGTCTCGGAGAACAGTTGACCGTTCGTGTGACGCAGGTCAAACAAGATGGTACGGTCCTCGTTTCGATGAAGCCACGTGCGTACGAGGCGATTGATGGTGATGCGGCGAGCATCCTCTCGTATATTGAAGAACGTGGAGGACAAATGCCTTATGGTGATAAGACATCACCTGACATCATCGACCGTGAATTCGGGATGAGTAAAGCGGCATTTAAACGAGCGCTTGGAAAACTGTTGAAAGAGAAACAAGTTGAAAAGCTCGACAACGGCTACAAATTGAAATAAGATAACTCATGTTCGGGTGACATGAAAAAGTTTGAAAATGTATTTCTTTCATTTTAGGAATAAATACGTTATAGTTAATAAAGTTGACTATGAGGAAACATTGAGAAAACGTCTGTAGATCTGTCAAACTGAACTCAGACGTTTTTTGTATGAACAAAGGAGAATATAATTTGACAAAATTTCAAGACTTACAATTAAGTGAAGCATTAGTAAAAGGTGTACACAAAATGGGCTTCGAGGAAGCTACACCGATCCAAGCTGAGACAATTCCTGTCGCACTCACGGGAGTGGACGTATTAGGACAAGCACAAACAGGTACAGGGAAAACAGCAGCTTTCGGTATTCCGACAATTGAGCGAATCGATTCAAAGGCGCGTCAAGTCCAAGCACTCGTTCTTGCACCGACACGTGAACTTGCGATTCAAGTTGCAGAAGAATTAAACAAAATCGGTGAAACGAAGCGCGTATACGCACTTCCAGTATACGGTGGTCAACAAATTGACCGTCAGATCCGTGGTTTGAAAAAGAACCCGCAAATCGTCGTAGCGACACCAGGACGTCTCATGGACCACATGAAGCGTAAGACGATCAAACTCGATGACATTCAAACAGTCATCTTGGATGAAGCGGATGAAATGCTCAACATGGGCTTCGTTGAAGATATCGAAACGATTTTGGCTGGTCTTCCTGAAGAGCGCCAAACGCTTCTCTTCTCAGCGACAATGCCACCACAAATCAAAAAGATTGCTGAGCGTTTCATGAAGTCGCCGACAATCATCAAAGTCAAAGCGAAAGAAATGACAGTTGAGAACATCAACCAACAGTTCATCGAATTGCGTGAAGGTCAAAAATTCGATACGCTTTGCCGTTTGATCGACATCGACTCACCAGAACTCAGCATCATCTTCGCTCGTACGAAGAAACGTGTAGACGAAGTGACAGAAGCACTCATCAAACGCGGATACACTGCAGACGGTCTTCACGGAGACTTGACGCAATCGAAACGTGACCAAGTTATTCGTCGTTTCAAAAACGGAACAATCGATATCTTGGTAGCGACTGACGTTGCGGCACGTGGACTTGATATTTCAGGTGTCACACACGTTTACAACTTCGATGTACCACAAGACCCAGAAAGCTACGTACACCGCATCGGTCGTACAGGTCGTGCTGGTAAAACTGGTACAGCCCTCACGTTCATCACGCCACGTGAATTTGGACAAGTGAAAGCAATTGAACGTGTAACGAACAAACGCATGAACCGTCGTCACGTACCGACAATCGCGGAAGTACTTGAAGGAAACCAAAAGCAAGCAGCTGAAGAATTGATCGAACGCGTTCAAGCGGGCGACTTCAAAGCTTACACGCAACTTGCGACAGAACTTCTTGAAGAGTACGAAGCAGTTGAAATTCTCGCTGCTGCCCTCCGTGGATTGACGAAAGAGCCAGATTCAACACCTGTTGAAATCTCGTACGCTGAACCAGTTCGTGTGAAACGCCAAGGTGGCCGTGGTGGCGATCGCGGTGGATACCGTGGTCGTAACGACCGTCGTGGCGGTGGCGGTGGCCGTGGTGGCGATCGTCGTGGTGGACGCGGTGGCGAACGTCGTGATGGACGTAGCGGAGACCGTAAAGGATCATTCCGTGGTGACGATCGTCGTCGCTCGGATGACCGTGGTCCACGCCGTCCGCGTGACTAATCATCGTGAAATGCCGCATTTCCCTAAGTGGATTTGCGGCATTTTTTATTGTGTCGTGCTACACTAGTTGAGTAGAGATAGAAGGATGAGGTGTCAACGGATGGTGGAATTAAGTTTCGGTCTCCTTGTGCTGCTTGGTTGTGTAATCGCACTCAAACCAATCGTGTTAAAGACAGACCGTCCTAACTTTCGTTATATCCCCGTGGCGACATTGTTATTTGGAGCGATGATTTTTTTAGTGTTAGCCATTGGAGTAGGCGGAAAGATGGGCATTGCATATGGCGTGGTGAGTATCGCCTATTTTATTGCTTGTTTCGGTGCCTATATGTATGTACACACGCGAACGAGCTGATTGTAGCTCGTTTTCGCATTTAACGAAGAGGTGATGAATTGTGGATGCGGTAGAAGTGATGGTCCATCCTGAAGAAGTGATGGTGACGTATGAACCAATCCTTGGAGCGGCGACGTTTCAAGTGGAAGGATATATGGTACATGGACGATTCCGAGGCGAATCATTGACACCGTTTTTTTATGATGATGACGTTCCCCTCGAGTATCAATTAGACATCGCCCAACGAATGGAGCAACTCGCGGCAGCGCAACTTCGTGACGTCAAACCATTCGTCACGTTCAGATGCCGGTCGGAATGGATTCTCGAAGAAGGGGGAGAAGCCTTTTTAGCCCCACTACGCGAATTGAATTTTCCGTTACACCGTATTTATGTGACCTTACAAGGGACGGACTTGGTCGACGTCCCGCGATTGTCACGTGTCATTCAATACTATCGGTCCTATGGATTGAAAATTGCATTAGACTTTGCCGAATCCACGAGTATCGAAGACATCATGACGCTTGCGCCAGAATTATTGCTCGTCGACCTTGGCACGATGGTCGAGAAAAAGACGTTATCGGTCACCTATCCGAACATGCTTCAGACGATGGAGTATATCGCTTCGAAGCTTGGTGCACCGCTTCTTTACAAATCCATCAACCACATCGGACAGCTTCGTTACGCGTGGCAGCACGGTGGTCGGTATTACATGGGTGGCCTACTAGGCTTGGAAGATGAGATTCCCCAACGAGAAATCAAAGGTATGGGTGTGTTGGCACAAGAAGTGCCTTCCTTCTTTTTACATGACCAGAAACGACTGAATCGCTTGTACGAGCTTGAATTTGAGTTACATCGCCGCATTGGCGAACTAGTTCAATCCGGAAAATGGTCGAGAGACAAGAAAGACGAGTGGATTCAATTCATCGCCCCAAAACTGGAAGAGGTGTTTGTTCGCTATTATATAACGGATAAGACAGGTTTCCAGACGAGTGCGAACGTTTACTGCGTGAATGGAGAATGGCGTGTCGATAATACGTATCGGGGCTATAACTGGAGTTTCCGACCGTATTTCATTCAGACGATGGCGGCGATGGATGTTCGAGGGCGTGGCTATTTATCGGGAGACTATCGTGATTTCAGTTCGAATGAAGTGACGCGAACGTTCAGCTATCCGTTACCGGACGGCATGTTCTTATTTGCCGACATCTCTGAAGAATATTTATATCAAAATCGATTATTGGATTGAAAGGAAGATGGACGATGCTAGATTATGATTACGATGCATTGCGCGAAATCGGGCGAATCGTCGCACTTGCGCGAGATGAGATGGCGAAAGCCGTTAAGCCCGGTATGACAACAAAAGAATTAGATGCGATCGGGCAACGTATTTTAGAAGAAGAAGGTGCAGCTTCTGCACCGATTACGATGTACGAATTTCCAGGTTACACATGTATCTCGCTCAATGACGTTGCTGCCCATGGTATTCCGGGAGATGAAGTCATTCAAGAAGGCGATATCGTCAATGTCGACGTCTCCGCTGTGAAGGATGGGTATTATGCCGATACGGGACGCACTGTGATTGCGGGGGCGGCGAAGTCACCTCAGCACGAACGTTTGGTCGAAGTATCCTTGACTTCATTAGAAGCGGGACTCAGCAAGGTCAAGGCGGGTGTGAAAGTCAATCAGATCGGGAAAGCAATTTACGCTGACGCGAGAAAGAATGGATTCACGGTCATCCGGAACTTGGCCGGACACGGACTCGGTCGGACATTGCACGGGGAGCCAGAGACGATCTCGAACTATTATAGTCGCGAAGAAAATCAGTTATTAAAAGCCGGGCAAGTGATTGCTGTTGAGACGTTCATCTCGACAAAGGATGAAATCGTCTATCAATCGGAAGAGGATGGTTGGACGCTCTTCACTCCGAACAAGAGTCTTGTTTCGCAGTTCGAGCATACAGTTGTTGTCACAGAAGATGGATATGAAGTGTTAACGGGATCGTTCCGTTAACGTAAAAAGGTGTGGTTCTCGTGAACCACACCTTTTTCATGTTTGCAATGTAATCACTTCTTCGCGTAACCGTTCAATCACATTCCAATCTGGTTGTACGGAATCCGGAAGAGTCAACTTTCCATTCTCCACTTCAAGCGGGGTATCGAGTAAATCTTGCTCGAAATAAGCGCTCGTACCTGACATGTCCGCGGGGAAGCTCGCGCCGCTTAACGAAGCAAACAAGAGTGTATGATATCTTCCGATACCGGATTCATACATGCCACCGACCCAGTATGGCGTTCCGTGTTTTCGAATGTGGAGCGCCTCGCTAAGCCCACCGACACGTGCGGGTTTAATGTTGACGATTTTTCCGGCACCAAGCTGTGCCATCGTATCCACGTCGTCATAAGACGTGATGGATTCGTCGAGACAAATGGGGGTCGTGAGTTTTGCTTGGAGAGCCGCTGATTTTGTGAATTGTCGGCTTGGGTACGGTTGTTCGATCATCAATAACCGATGGGCATCGAGTTGTTCGAACCATTCCATTGGTTGATCGGACGCACTTCCGTTTAAATCAATCATGAGAGGCGCGTCAGGGAAGACCGCGCGAATCTCACGTAGGGCAGGAACCAGTTCATTAGGAGATGCCTTTAATTTGATGCGTTCGAATCCGTCAGCTAATGCCGTCTCGATGGATTTCATCGTTTGATTCAGTAACCCAATCCCGATTGTTCGTCCGCAGGAAACGGAATCTCCGGCGCTCATGAATGACTTTAGTGATTTGTTCGCGCGCGTTGCTTCAATCTCCCAGAGTGCACTTTCCCACATCGCCTTTGCCATGTGCTGACCGATGATGGACGAGACCAAGTTCGGAAACACGTCCGTTGTGACCGTCATCCCTTTCAGTAAATTGAGAATTAGTTTAGACGTATCGATCATGGATTGGGTCGTTTCTTCCGTATACCAAGGTGTTTCGAAAGCGGCACCTTCTCCGTATCCGATGACACCGTCTACGGTCTCTAGACGGAGGATAAGCGTTCTTCGGACAGATAAGACAGCGTGTGCCGTCACAATCGGGTGTTTAAACGTCAAAGGGACGATGGAAAGCTCAGCACGTTTGATCATGACAGTAGCTCCTTTAAGCGATGGCGCATTAATTTTCCGTTCGCGTTTCGTGGTAAATTCGGTGCGTAGTGGATGGCGATCGGGTGCTTGTATTTAGCCAACTGTGAGTCGAGAACATGCTGCATCTCGGCTGGGTCATAGGAGCCGACGACGAAGGCGATCGGGACTTCTCCCCAAGTCGGATGCGACTGTTTCGTGACGCCGACGTCTTGAACACCGGCACAGCGTAACATGGCGGCTTCGATTTCAGCCGGATAAACATTTTCACCACCAGACAGAATAAGATCGGTTCGGCGATCGTGTACATATAAATAACCATCCCTCATCGTGCCGAGGTCACCCGTTCGCCAATAACCATCGGGTGTCCAAGCATCTGATTCAGGTTGTTCGAAGTATCCCTTCGTCACAGTTGGTCCCTTTACTTCAATCTCTCCGTCTGAATTAATTCGAATTCTTGTGGGGGCGATTGCCTGCCCACTCGAACCGATATGTGAGAGCGCTTCGCTCGGAAGTAACGTCGCGACTTGAGAGCATGTCTCGGTCATCCCGTATGTCTGAGCAATG
This sequence comes from Exiguobacterium sp. s140, assembly GCF_018617035.1. Taxonomy (GTDB): domain Bacteria; phylum Bacillota; class Bacilli; order Exiguobacteriales; family Exiguobacteriaceae; genus Exiguobacterium; species Exiguobacterium profundum. Next base: position 51,952 of record NZ_JACSJK010000005.1, on the reverse strand, counting down.
GGTAACTGCCGTCGTTCTGCTTCTTCTAGCAATGAGCGTGGGACGGGTCCGCCTCCGACGAGTAACGTGCGAAGATGATACTTCTTCAGACCGGCATCGAGCAGTCGTTGCAGCATAATTGAGACGAGTGATAGCTGGGTGATGCCTTCTGTCTCGATGACGTGAAGGGTTCGATCGACATCGAATCGTGGCTCGACATAGAGCGTCGAACCGATGATGGCACTCCGATACACTTGAGACAGTCCACTCATGTGAAAGAGCGGGGTCACCGTGAGCATCCGGTCTGATGGACGATAGTCTAAATGCGCTTCAGCGGCTCGGGCACTAGCGAGGTGATTCCCGTACGTCTGTTGCACCGCTTTGGCTCGACCCGTCGTTCCGGACGTAAACATGAGAGACATGGTTTCATCTTCTTTCCACTCATGGGGCGCGTTGAAACATGAAGTGGCCCGATCTGCGATCTGAAGTTGGGTGACGGACAAATCGATTTCTGCGTCGACGAGGAGAAGGTTCACTTTTGCTGTTTGTAGCTGAGTACGCACTTCCTCTTCGGTCAGCCGTGTGTTCAACGGCACAAGCACTTTTCCGAGCAGATGTACTGCATGAACGGCAATGACATAGTCTTTGCTGTTTTTAGCGAATATGCCAATTCGTTTGGCGGTGGGTGTCTGTTCATGGATGAACTGGGCAAGTTGAAGGCTTTCCGTGCGTAGCATTGCCCATGTCAATCGATCGTCAGCTGTCACAAGGGCGAGATGTGACGCTGGGTGTTTCCGAATCCATTCATACATAGCTGTCACCTCCAAAAAAAGAGTAGCGAAATCGCTACTCTCTCAACAATTAAGGGAAACGTGGGAATTGACCGAAGTCAGGGTCACGTTTTTCTTTGAACGCATCGCGTCCTTCTTTTGCTTCATCTGTCGTGTAGTAGAGAAGCGTTGCGTCTCCAGCGAGTTGCTGAAGTCCGGCAAGACCATCTGTATCTGCGTTCATTGCTGCTTTCAAGAAGCGAAGCGCTGTAGGTGAGTGTTGTAAGATTTCTTGGCACCACTTGATCGTTTCTGCTTCAAGTTGATCGAGTGGGACCACCGTGTTGACGAGTCCCATGTCGAGTGCTTCTTGTGCATCGTATTGACGGCAAAGGTACCAGATTTCACGAGCTTTCTTATGGCCGATGATCCGTGCCAAGTATCCAGAACCGTATCCTGCATCGAACGAACCGACTTTAGGACCTGTTTGTCCGAAGCGAGCATTGTCCGCTGCAATCGTCAAGTCACAGACGACATGAAGAACGTGTCCTCCGCCGATTGCGAAACCTGCGACCATGGCGATGACCGGTTTTGGAATGACGCGAATCAAGCGCTGAAGGTCGAGGACGTTCAAGCGTGGGATTTCATCTTCCCCGACGTAGCCACCATGTCCGCGAACTTTTTGGTCTCCACCTGAACAGAATGCCTTTTCGCCTTCACCTGTCAAGATGATGACGCCGACTTCTTTATCGTCGCGCGCGCGAGCGAATGCATCAATCAATTCATTGACCGTCAACGGACGGAATGCATTGCGCACTTCGGGACGGTTGATGGTGATTTTAGCAATCCCGTTCCACGTTTCATATTTAATGTCTTCATACGTCCGGACCGATGTCCAGTTCGCTACTGATTCCATTTTAAATACCCCCTAAAATCAATTTCTTTATTATTGTACCAAACTCTGATGCATTCTCGATATGAGGAGCATGCCCTGCGTTTGAAATTTCATAGATTTTTATATCTGGTCGCTCTTCCTGCATGTGTCTTGCGATGGCTTTGAACTTGAGATCGTCTGACCCGACAATCAAATCGGTGCGGGGGAGACGCTGTAATGTGCCCCATAACGACGGCATATGCCCCGTTCCGATTGACCGCAAACTGTTTGCGAGGGCATTCGGGTGTTGGGCGAGCCGGTCTTTTCGGAGTGAACGTTTCATGTCTTCCGTCTGTCGCCAAAGCGGAAGGTTCTCCCAGCGATTCACGAATGCAGCGATACCCTTGGTTTCAATCAAGTGAGCCAATTCTGCATCTTGGCGGCGGCGTGCGGCTCTTTCCTTAGAAGTGAGCAGACCGGGGGTCGTGCTAATCCCGATGACATGTTCGACACGCTCGTCGCATGCGGCGAGTGTCAATGCGATTCTCCCACCGAGTGAATAGCCGACGACTGTCCAAGGTCGGTCGTCCGTATCCAGTAAGCGGGACAAATCCTTAACTTGCTGACTCATTGTCGAACGATTGACTGAAGGGTGCTCCGTTGCGCCATGTTGGAGGAGCGACGGTGACACAAGACGAATCGGTAATGTAGGGAGCGAATCGACCCAATGGGCGTTTCCAGTGAATCCGTGTAAAAATAATACCGGTTTTCCCTCACCGCGATGAATCACTTCATAACGTACGCCACGTAAATCGATGTTCATGATTCGTTCTCCGTGATGAGGCGAGCGCAGACAGATTGTGTCCAACCTCGATGGATCGTCACATTCTCCTCACGATTCGATGGGAATTCGATTAAATGAACGCCATCTTCAATCGCTTCTTGAATTTCATCCGGTCGTTCAATTAGACGATACGATAAGCCATATGTGTCAGCAAATCCACGGATATTTAAATCAAGCGGTGTGCCGAATAAATCTTCGAACAACTGTGTGTCGACAGAAGCCTGCGGGAGGAAGGAAAATATCCCTCCACCGTTATTGTTAGCAATCACGACGGAAAATTTTCCGGGATGATGCTTTAACAGTTGCAAGGCGTTGCTATCATGATAGAACGCTAAATCACCGATCAATAGAGCGCCGTGAGCCGTATCATAACTGCTTCCGAGTGCAGTGGATAACACACCATCAATTCCGTTTGCGCCTCGATTGGCGAGAACGTGTATATTCGTGCCGGCAGACAGTGATGTATCTACATCTCGAATCGGCATGCTATTACTGACGAATAGACGCTCGATTGATGTATCAAGCAATCGTTTCGTCAATTCTACCTCACCTTGAAGTGACGATTTTGCAGACTCGGCAATCTCTTCAAAAAAGCGTAAACGCTCAAGATACCGAGGTTCGTTTGCCGATGCGATGAGCGGTAGAAAATCGAGTGCGTCGCCGTAACAGATGGTGGCTCGGCTACTTGGGTCGCGATAAGATCCCGGTTCATCGATGACGAGTTGGTCCGCCATGGCCATCCATTGATTGAATCGTTTCGAAACAGGTGCAGCCCCGAAACGGACGAACACCTCGGGTAGCCAATCGGTCCGATGCTCACTCGCGAGCCACGTGTCATAGTTGGTCAAGACACCGTCGAAACGTCGCATGCCACTAAGAGGATCGGCAAAAATCGGGATCTGTCGTTCGGAAGCGAATTCAACAATGGATTTCTGCCAAGATGTCGGGGTGTAAGGTCCGACGACGAAGGCGAGTCGTTTTTGACTCGTGCATTCCGAGAAAATGTTTTTGTCTGCTTGTGTCGGCCGAATACGCTGTCGTTCTGGCAAGACAGGGTCAGCTTTTAACATCTGTTTCAATGACTCGAGGTCAGGAAGCAGAGGCTCTCGAAACGGTACATTCAAATGAACAGGTCCCATCGGTGCTTGCATTGACAGATTCGTGAAGCGGGTAATCGTTTGTTTCATAAACGATAACGTTGTCTCCTCTGGAACAGGCAAATCAATGCTCGTCTTCACTTGTTCACCGTAGAGGCGGACTTGATTGATTGCTTGTGGAGCCCCGACATTGCGCAGTTCATGAGGACGATCGGTTGTCAGTACGACGAGTGGCAAATGCGATATGAACGCTTCTGTCACAGCCGAATAGTAGTTTGTTGCCGCCGTTCCACTTGTGCAAATCAATGCGACCGGGCGAATTGTTTCTGACGCACGGGTCAGTCCAAGAGCAAAAAATCCGGCAGATCGTTCATCGACGATGATGTGATGACGAATCTGAGGATGAAGATATGCCGCTACAGCGAGCGGAGTCGAGCGGGATCCTGGGCTGATGACTACGTCTTTTACACCGGACGCAACAAGCCGATTTACCATGGATGCGACCCAATCGGTCAAAACCTTATTCATCTAGGGTGCCTCCTTGATTGTGTAAATCAAACTGCAAAGCTTGTTTGATTGGACTCATTTTTATTTCTGTTTCTTCGAGCTCTTGCTCGAGTGCAGAGTCTTTCACAATCCCACATCCAGCATACAGTGCGACGAATTGGTGTTGAACGAGTGCAGAGCGAATCGCCACGACAAACTCGCCGTCGCCTTCATTGTCTACCCAACCAAACGGAGAACCGTACCACCCGCGGTCGAATCGCTCGATTTCACGAAGCAATCGGACCGATGTCCGCTTCGGAGAGCCGCCGAGTGCTGGCGTTGGATGTAGCGATTCCGCAAGTGACAGCAAGGAAGCATTTGTTTCGAGTGTCGCTTGAATTGGGGTGTGTAGATGGAACACCGAGCGATTGGCCAAAATTTGCGGAGTATCTCGTGTTTGAATCGGTGCAGTATAGGGTGTCAACGCCTGCTTGATGTCTTTCACGACAATTTGATGCTCCTCACGATTTTTTGAATCGTTTAGGAGTTTCTCTTTCGCAATTTCTGCCTCGATCTCGGTTTTCGGACGCTTGATTGTCCCGGCGATGGCAGCCGTGTTCAGTTGCATGCCTTCTTTTTGAATCAATCGTTCAGGAGTCGCCCCAAAGAAACCAGTGTCACGCTTTGGTTGATACAAATAGATGTAACTAGATTCTTGATGATCTGCTAAATGCTTCAAACTTTTTGAGAAGGGGAACGCATCATCGGAACGCTGATAAATTTCTTCGCGGGCAATCACGATTTTTTCAACTCGTTCTTCTTCAATCAACTGTTTAGCCTGTTGGAAACTGGACTTGAAGTGATCGACCCCATCTTTCACTTTTGTATAAGACGGCGTCGCTTCTTCCGTCGGACGAAGTGAACTGAACTGGCCCAACTGATCTGCCAATTGAATCAAATACTGTTCGACCGACTGCTTCGAAGAGACGAGAGTGGCCACTGTCAACGTGTGTCGGTCTTTATAGCGACGGTATAAAAATTTTGGGACGACGAGTGATGCCTCCCCAAAGGCATCCCACATACTTTTTTGTGGTCGCATAAACGTGTCGAATGAAAAACCGGCGAACGCGTGGATTGTCGCATCGACATCTCGTCGGTGAAGACTCCAATCGTATTGAAGTCGCTGAAATCGTTCGGGTCCAGAAGCGCTCAAGACGAGTGCATCCCCGCAACCTAGCATTTCGAGCGTCCGGTCTGGTGTCATGAAATAATAATGGGACGTATCGGTGTTCTGGATGATTTGAAAAGCATCGAACGCCGAGATTTCCCATGTGTATGATGCGAGGACAGGCCGTTGCCAAGCTCGCGCCCGTTTATGGGCCTGCTCAATTCGCTGTTTTATATGTGTTTGAGTATCTGGCATAAAAGAAAAGCCTCCTCAATCGGATAGAATTCTCAATCTTTAGTGTATCATGAGTTCGCAATACACCTGCCTATGAAATGCTCGGGAAATGATCAAGAATCTAGGATAATGGGCTGGCGTTGACAGATTTTTTCATCGAGACGTAAACTAACGAAGGGAGGGAACGAAATGAAACAGAAATCGAAAGGGGCATATTGGCGAATGATTCGCCCGCATACCCTGACCGCAAGCTTTATTCCGGTCTTGCTCGGGACGTTCATCGTCCTCGATCAAACCGAACTCAAGTGGGGACTTTTCCTTGCCATGTTAGTGGCATCTGTCCTTATTCAAATCGCGACGAACTTATTTAACGAGTATTATGACTACAAGCGTGGTCTTGATCATGAGGGGTCTATCGGGATTGGGGGCTCCATCGTCCGTGACGGATTTACACCGCAGCAAGTATTAGCGGTGGCGCTCGGCATGTATACGATTGCGGCACTACTCGGGCTCTACATTGCGGCATCTACAAGCTGGCATTTGCTTTGGATTGGCGCGCTGTCTATGCTTGTCGGCTACCTATATACCGGAGGACCGCTCCCGATTGCTTATACGCCGTTCGGTGAAATTGTCGCGGGGCTATTCATGGGATATGTCATCATCGGGATTGCCGGCTTTATCCAAATCAATACGGTGACGACGGAGTTGCTACTCGTGTCGTTCCCGATGGCCTTGTTGATCGGAGCAATCTTACTTGCGAATAACATCCGCGATTTAGATAACGATAAAGAGAATGGTCGAAAAACGATCGCATGTCTAGTCGGTCATCGACGTGCGGTGTATGTATTGGCCGCATTCTTTATCGCGGCATTAATCGGCATCATCTTAGCGGTCGTAATATATGGCGTCACTCCGTGGGTCTTGCTGTCGCTCTTTACGGTGCCGGTCATGGTCCGGGCGATTCAACGGTTTTGGCAAAAGGCAGAGCCGGCCGCATTGATGCCTGCGATGGCGATGACAGCGAAAGTGAACACGCTGTTCGGAGCATGGATGGTCATCGGACTCATCGTTTCAAGATTTGTTTTGTAAAAAAAGAGGAGGCGTTAACGTGTCAGTCGTAAAAGAAATGCTTGAATTCAATAAACGTTTCGTAGAGGAGAAACAGTACGAACCGTTCGTATCTGATAAATTCCCAGATAAGAAAATCGTGATTTTGACGTGTATGGATACACGTTTGACAGAACTTTTGCCTCAAGCGCTAGGACTTAAGAACGGAGACGCTAAAATCATTAAAAATGCGGGTGCAGTCTTGTCACACCCGTTCGGTTCGGCCATGCGCTCCATTTTGGTCGCTCTTTATGCGCTAGGAGCAGAAGAAGTCGTCGTCGTCGGACATTACGATTGTGGGATGGCGGCGATTGAACCGACTGTCGTCATCGAAGAGATGGAGCGTCGTGGAATCGACCCTCAAACCTTGAAGACGCTAAAGTCGTCAGGGATGGATATGGAGCAGTGGCTCCATGGTTTTGATTCGGTTGAAGAGAACGTCGTTCATTCTGTCAACCTCATTAACAATCATCCACTGTTGCCACCAGGAACGAATGTACACGGATTCGTGATCGACCCGGCGACGGGACGTCTTGATCCGATCGAAGCATAAGAAAGGAGCGCGTTCAGTTTGAACGTGCTCCTTTTGGGTTATCCGTACGTATTCGTCGGGATGTCGTCATAGTTATCTTCTTCTTGCTTTTGTTTCGCTTTCTTTATGTTCTTTTTGAAATCGCGTTCGTATTCCTGTTCGCTCGGTGTCTTGAAGAAACGCATCCATGTCGCGTTGATCTCAGATCCGATTAAAATGATCATCCCGGTTAATTGTAACCAGAGCAACGTGACGATGATTCCTCCGAGTGACCCGTAAGTCGAGTCATAACTTCCGAAGTTTGAAACGTATAGGTTGAAACCGAATGAAACGATTTGCCAACCGATGACACCGAAGATGGCACCAGGGATGGTACTTTTCCAAAAGACGTGCTGTTGTGGAGATACTTTATAAAAAATCGAAAGCGTCAAAATGAGGACAACCGTCGTAAGGACATATCGGAACACGTTGATCATCATTTCTTCGGCTCCCGTAATGTTGACGGGTAAATACTCAGTGACGAATGAAATGATTTGAGACCCGAACACGTTCGAGAGAATCAGCAGTAGCATTCCGATTCCAAGCAGAATCGTCAATCCGAGTGCCAACCCTTTTTTGACGAAAAAGTTACGTTCATTGTCTTCGCCATAAGCATGAAGTGACGTCGTGATTAGACGGTCTACCCCTTTTGAGGCGGACCAAATGGCCAAAATCGCACCGAGCGACAAGAGACCGCCTTGTGGTTCGCCAATCGCCTCGAAAATTCCCGTTAGAAACCCGGAAGCGGCGGACCCGGGTGCCAAATCGTTCAATTGATTTTGAAACGAATCTTGTGAGACATCAAAAAAGGACAAGAGCGCCAAAATAAAGATGATTCCAGGAAAAATGGATAAAAACCAAAAGAATGCGAGGGTAGCCCCGTAGTCTTGTACATCATGCTCTTGAAATCTTCGAAATAACTCTTTCCCAAATGAAAGCCAATTCTTTTTTTCCTTCACTTCTGTCATTGCCATTATAAAACCCTCCTGACTCGATCGTTAAAAAACGTTTCCCGATTTCGGCAGGGTGTACACCTGATTACTCCTCCGATAAGGTCAAATCGTAAAAACGTTCCTCATGTAAGGCGAGTTTTTCAGCAAGTGAAGGTGGACGAACGGGGAGATGAGGGAGTGCAGACCGTTTGATCCACATCGGTGTATACGATCCGTTAGTCTGTTCCTCTTGAAACTCTTCACCTGTTCCGGTCCCGAATTCGCCACCTGTCATCTTCGCCCAATAATAAGGATTTAACTCGTTATTGAATGCGACGTAGGCAGCGACACCTTCTAGTTCCACGTGAACACCGAGTTCTTCAAATGCTTCACGTACGGCCGTCTCTTCTGTTGTGTGCCCATATTCGACTCCGCCACCTGGGAAAACGTAATAGAGGACGTTTTCTTTTTCGCGACGGATCAAAGCCACTTCATCTCGATCATTCATTAAAATGATCGCGCTTCTTAATTTCGTTCGAACCAATGAGATCGTTCCTTTCGTTCCTGTGATTTTGCACAAAACGCATCGACGATTCGCCGATGCGTTCTTTTCATTCTTGCGTAGGTTGTTCTAATGATGCGTACATCTCTTGCGTCAATCCGTTCTCATGAGAGGCGATGACTTTTCCTGCGACGCGCATGCCCAATCGAAGCGCCTCTTCAATCGAGTGTTGTTTCATGAGCTCCGAGATGACAGCGGAGAAGAATGAATCACCCGCCCCTGTGGAGTCGGCGACTTTCACTTTTGTCGTCGGGACGTGACCTTGTTCGTTCGTACGAAGGTCGACATATACAGCGCCAAGCTCACTCATCGTGACGATTGTGAGGGGAGCACCTTTCATGGCGAGTACTTCCGCGACGCGAAGGGCATCGTCCACTGTAACGATTGACATGTCGGACAAAATTTCCGCTTCCTCGCGACTGCAGATGAATCCTGTGAATCCTTGAAGCAAATGACGGTTTCGTTCGATGACGGATAGATGGCCACAGACACCATAAAGCGGTAAATCCATTTCACGGCATAGTTCAATCGTCTCGTTCAAGACGTTGACCGATAAGTCTAAATCGATGGCGACCGCGTCGCTCTCTTCGAAGACCGTATCGATTTGACGTAAAATCGCTTCTTCCATACGGGCTTCGTCTGGTTGTTTCGAAATAGATGTTTGAAGATCACCGTTGTTGTCCATTACAGCGAGCCACATTCCCATACCATTATCGTCAAGCATGTCGACCCCATCGACGTTTACATTCAAGCAACGTAACTCTTCGAGGACACCGACACCGATTTGGTCGTTCGTGACGGTCGAGACGAAGCGGACATCGTTGCCGAGCACACCTAAGTTTTGAGCAACGTTTCGACCTGTTCCGCCATTGGAAAAAGTGATGTCGCCGACATTCTTCGCATCTTTGTGGAGCGGTGCGAAGGAAGTCCCTTTAATATCGACAAACACCTTGCCGATGACTGCAATCGTATTCATATCTTGTACCACCTTTAGTCAATCTTTCGATCTGTTTCAGTCTGTAGACACATTGTTTCAATTATAACGAAATCGACATATTGTTTCAATCATCGATTCCATTTTGTCGAATGGATCACTCCCACGATGACGTGAGGAGTCGGAGGCCGTTCAAAATAACCAAAATGGTTGAGCCTTCATGTCCTACAACCGCGAACGGCATGATGAGTAACTCAAAGATGTTCGTTGTAATCAAGACAAGAATCACACCGAGTGCAAAAACGACGTTCTGTAAGACGATTCGATTTAATTTGCGCGATTGACGAATGGCGTCACTCAATCGGACGAGGTCGTTTTTCATTAAGACGACATCTGCCGTTTCTAGTGCGGCATCCGTACCTTCGCCCATGGCAATCCCCACGTCGGCGGTCGCAAGGGCGGGGGCATCATTGATTCCGTCGCCAATCATCCCGATTGTTCCATATTCCTCTCGTAACACCTTGATTTGCGAAACCTTCTCTTCAGGCAAGCATTCGGCGATATAGCGTGTCAACCCAGCTTCGTTCGCAATAGCGCGAGCGGTTGCCTCGTTGTCTCCGGTAATCATGATGGTCGCAATCCCTAAGTCGTTCAGTCGCTTGATTGCTACCTTTGCCTCGGGTCGTAGCGTGTCACGTAAGGCGTAAGCACCGATTGTACGTGTCTCGTCACTGATGAAGACGAGTGTATGACCGGCCTCTTTCAATCGTTCGACATCATTCTTAAAGAAATCACCGCTTCGGTCAGCGAACTTCTGTTTTCCGACCCGATACGTCGTCCCGTCAATCGTTGCTTCAATTCCGGAGCCTGTGATGTCTTTGAAGTGTGTCATTTCCCCGCTATGTTTTCCGGTGTAGGAAACGAGCGCTTCAGCAAGTGGATGCATCGAATGCTCTTCAATCAAACTGACAATTCGGTTGACGTCCTCTTCTTCTAATGAAGGTGAGATGAGCGCTTCTTGCACAATCGGTTTCCCAATTGTGAGTGTCCCGGTCTTGTCAAAGGCGATTGCTTTTAGACGTCCCATGTTCTCGATATGAGCACCGCCTTTAAAGAGAATCCCGTGTTTTGCAGAAGAGGCGATGGCAGCCAGCGCGGCCGGTGTGATGGCGGCGACGAGTGCGCAAGGGGAGGCGCCAACGAGAAGGATCATGCCGCGATAGATGCTCGTTTCAAGAGACCACGACGTGACGAACGGTCCGAGAATGATGATGGCCGCAACAGAGAAGAGCACGATTTGAACATAACGCCCTTCATATCGATCGATGAACTGTGCAGACGGTGATTTCTCTTCTTGTGCCTGTTGGACCATTTGAATGATCTTTTGGAACAGCGTTTCCGTCGCAAGTTTTGTCACTTCGATCGTCAATACTCCGTTCAAGTTGACGCTCGATCCGAACACGTCATCACCGACTTGACGATCGACAGGGACGGATTCGCCTGTGATGGCGGCTTCTTCTACGGATGCATTCCCTTTTACAATTTTTCCATCAACCGGAATGCGTTCACCAGGACGGACATAAATCCGATCTCCGACACGAAGGTCGTCGATATGAACAACCTCGAGTTCATCAGTGTCTGTTAGACGAGTCGCCTGTTCCGGCTGTAATTCCATTAACGATTCGAGGGCACGTTCATTTTTGTTCATCGTATATGTCTCGAGTGCCCCGGATAAAGCAAAGATGAAGATGAGGATTGCCCCTTCCATCCAGTACCCAATCGAAGCGGCACCGATGGCGGCGATAATCATGAGAAGCTCTACATTCAGCGATTTCGTCTCAATCGTATCCGAAATCCCTTCTTTCGCTTTTGCGTATCCTCCGATGAAGAAGGCGGATAAGTAAAGTGTGACATGAATCCAAGGCGCTCCGCCTTGTGTTTCGGCGATATAAGCGAGTACAATCAATACACCGCTAATGAGCGCCATGATCAATTCAATATGTTCGTACCAGCTAGCCCGTTTGAAAACGTGGCTTTTTTCGTGCGTGACCGATTGGACATTCATCGATAATCCCTTCTTTCTAATTGAGAATAAATCTCGATTAAATGATAATGACTGATGATGATTATCATCTTCAATTGGCTTAAAATAAAGAATTTATAGAAGTTTAATCTGAATCCTTTATTTATAATGATTATTATCTAGATTTATCTTAACACGCTTATCAGTGACTCACAAATAAAAAGATTAAGGAGTTTTTGTGTCATGCAAAATATATTTGAACGCCCTTGGACGGTGGCGTTATTGGCGATTTTCAATACGTTGTTATGGGGGAGTGCGTTCCCATTCATCAAGTTGAGTTATGAGAAACTTGATATCCAATCGAATGAGTATGGGCAACAACTATTGTTCGCTGGCGAGCGCTTTTTACTCGCAGGGATTCTATTGCTCATCATCAGTCAGACCGTTTTGAAACGGTCTGTCCGATTCACCCGTGAAAAGGTAAAGGCGTATGCGCATCTCGGTTTGTTTTTGACGTTTCTACAATACTTGTTCTTCTATATCGGACTGTCCATTTCGACCGGGGTCCAGGGATCAATCATTGCTGGTTCTACATCGTTTTTCCAAATGGCCCTCGCTCATTTCCGATATGAAGACGACAAATTGAATCGATTGAAGGGGTTTGCTTTAACGTTTGGTTTTTCTGGAATCGTCATCGCGAACTGGCCGGCGACCGGATCTGAAGTTGGTTTTGGGTTAGGAGAGATTTTACTCATCTTGGCGATGGTATCCGGAGCGTTCGGGAACTTGATAGCGAAGGACTACTCGAAGACGTATGATGTTGCCCCGATGACGGCTTGGGCGATGGTGATCGGTTCAGTTGGGTTACTGCTGATCGGCTATCTATTAGACCCGAATGGTGTTTCCATGCCGTACACCGGACAGACGATTGCGTTCTTGTTTTACTTGGCGATGTTGTCAGCGATCGGATTTACATTGTGGAACACGTTAATGAAATACAATCCGGTCAGTCGAATTTCACTCTATATCTTCTTAGTTCCCTTATTTGGAGTCATGTTGTCAGGGATTTTACTCGGTGAAACGATTCCATGGAATGCGGTGGTCGGACTCGGATTCGTTATTGTCGGCATTTATTTATCTACGTATTTTCAAGGTCGCCGTACGAAAAAACAAACGGATGTCATTTGAAATAGAGACAGAGTTGACGGAATTGAAATCCCATGACAAAATATATTAAAAATTCTGAATTTTAAAGTTCGAAAATCGGTCTTCGTTTGTAAAGACTTGCGTGCGCAATCATTCAAAGGGAGGAGGAGAAACAATGACTAGAAATCGAATCGTTCGAAACATTCTCATCTCACGTCAGCCGAAAGATGAGTACGTCAAGTACGTGATGAAGTGCGTGAGTCAAAGTTTAAAAGAACGTCACGGTCCAGTGGCGACCCGCGCCACAAGACAAGGTGATGATATTCAGACGAGATGGCAGTTCGATGACCGTGTCGTAGAAGTGACGCTAAAATCCGATGTACTCGCTTCGCTAGACACTGAACCATTCGCGCTAGACGAAGTGTTCATCCGAGCTTTACAGTTAAACGATGATGAAATGGAACGAGTAGTGGAATAAAACAGAGGCAGGTGGTTCATGGGAACCATCTGCCTCTATTTATAAGTCGATTGGTTTAGCGGTCGACGTGAAGAGTCGTAGCGCTAGAATACCGAGAATGACGGCATACATAAAGAAATAGACCTCTTTCGGTAAAGACAACCAGAAGGCACCGATCATCGGACCTGAGATCGAGCCGATGCTGAATGAAATACTGTAGAGCATGTTTCCCGTCGGCAGTAACGAACGGGGAAGCACCTCTGTCATATGCGCCAAACCGAGTGAATAAGTCGATCCTAGCCCGGCGCCGGCAAGTGCGAATAGGAAGAGTAGACCGACATAGGAATCGACAACAAGATTCGCCAAAGTGAATACGAGGGTACCAAACGTCAGCACGATTTGTAAGATCCGCTTCTTACCGTACAAGTCTGCGAGGCGACCAAGAGGAAGCTGAACGACAATCGACATGACGATGAACGTCGTGATGAGTGTGCTCGTTTCCGTCAAACTCATCCCATTCCGAGACGTAAAAATGGGAAAGTTGGCATTTAAGCTCGCTTCGAGAAACCCATATGTAAAGGCAGGGAGAAGCGTGTATCCCGCACCGACAAGAATCAGTCGAATTCGTCCTTTCGAGTCGGTCTTCACTTTTTCGACCTCCGGAAACTCGTTCTCGACTTTAAAGACGAGCATCAACGAAGCGAGACAGAAGAAGACGATGATGAGGAACGGTAACCAAAACCATAGGTCGACGAGTGGTGCGATCAATGGACCGATGGCAAAACCGAGACTGAAAGACATTCCATAATACGCCATCGCTCGACCGAGACTGCTCTTTTCACTTGCTGAGGTCACCCATACTTGTGACCCGTAGTGTAGAGCCGAGTCGCCGAATCCGATGAAGAAGCGCATCATCGCCCAAACGAGTAAGGACGGCCAAATCGGTAAAGCGAAGGTCGCGACAGCCGTCAATACGATACCGAGGACGATGGTCGGTCGGAATCCATATTTACGGACGAATCGCTCTAGGAGAGGCGCAGAGACGATCACACCGACGTAAAGCATCGTCGCGTTCAGTCCGTTCACCCAGGCCGGGGCCCCATCCCGTTCAATCAACGTGGATAAGAGTGGGATGAGCGCACCTTGAATCAAACCGGAAATAAAGACAATCAATAGTAAAATCATAAAACGAAAACGGAGCATAGGTTCACCTCATGAAGTCAAAGTAAAAAGCCGAGAAGGGTCTCAGCTTTTCGTGTCGTCAATCGGTTGTGGAGAGTGATTCAAATGCAGCAATTCATCATCCCAACTGCCTTGACTAAACATTTCATCATGCTCTACTTTGTCTGAAACGAATGCGGCTGTCAATAAGATGCTCAGTACTCCGCCAAAAATAATGATGGCCATCACGGTAATCATGAGGATATAAATCGCAGTCATCTACACGCACCTCGATTCATTTAATATACAGAACATTTCCCGAATCAAAATATTTAAAACGATGTAGCTTTACGAGATTGGAAATCGACCGTCGGATAATAGGCTTGTTTAACGAGTGCGTTCGGCCCGAGACACTTCACGGCAGGGCAGTGACAAGAGAGTGTAGCGTTCAATTGGCTGTTCGTCCACTTATCATACGCCTCTTGGAATGGTGTGTCATAGACGGTGCCGAGTGAACCGAGTTCATCACCGAAATCGGTCACGATGATCTGTCCGTCAAAGATATTCGTATTGAGACGAGAACGTCCATCTGGGTCGTTTCGAACGGTCACGTTTTTTGTTTCATGAAGTCGCTTCAACAGAGCACGGTCTTCAGGTAGGTCAGAACATGCATAGAATGGTAACGTCCCGAACAACATCCATACGTTCTCGTCACGGGCATCGAGTAAGTCATGGATGGCTTGTCGCGTATCAGCGAGCGATGCTGATTCGAGGGCGCTAGCGAAGTCTGCGGGGTACATTGGGTGAACCTCATGTCTTTGGCAACCAAGTGAGACAATTTCTTCATGGATTTCTTTCAAATGAGGAATCGTCCGCTTGTTGATCATCGTCTCCGCGGATACAATGATTCCTTCAGATGTGAGAGCACGTGCGTTGTCTTTCATCGTCTGGAGCATTTTCAATCGGGCCTCTTCACTCGGTTTCCGGTCCATCATCGCGAATCCGCCTTCAAGGAAATCGTCATCGGTGCCCCAGTTATGCGAAATGTGCAAAACGTCCAAGTAAGGGGTAATAAGATGATAGCGAGATAACGGTAGCGTCAAATTCGAGTTGATTTGCGTACGGGCCCCACGTTCTTTCGCATAACGTAACAATGGAACGACATAGTTGCGGACCGATTTCATGGACAGCATCGGTTCACCGCCTGTGATGGAGAAGGCACGCAAATGTTCGATCTCATCCAGTCGTTGAATCAATAGGTCGAGCGGAACTTCTGGTTCTTCCGTTTGGTCGAGCATATAACCGACCGCACAATGTTCGCAGCGCATGTTACACAGCTTCGTTGTGGTTACTTCGACGTTGGATAAGACGAGTCGACCGTGTTCGACTTGGTCGAGATAGGCTTCCCAAGGGTCGAAAGTTGGGGAGATGTTTTGCATGTGGATTCCACCTTTTCATCAAGTTACACGAAATAGTATGCTATAATAGCAACTCTTTGTCACGAACCAAAGGAGCGATTACAAGATGGGTAAATCACGAACAGATACTGCCGGAAAGATGAACGTCCTAAAATCGAGAACGGAATTACTCTGTCTATCGGTCAATACGCTAGACGAGCATACAACACCTGAAGATTTACATCGCCTGTTAGCCGACATTGATTCGTTGCGCGCTAAAGTAGTGCGTTACGCCAAAGACCTAGAACAATCGTCTCGAAAGGATGAATCAGATTGAAATTAATTACAGGAGATTTTAAAGATGTCACGGTCGAACGACTTGGCATTAATGGAGAAGGCATTGCGACACTTAATAGCATGGTCATCTTCATTCCGAACTTATTGCCGGGAGAACGAGCCAAAGTCGAAATCACGCGTGTGGAAAAAAACTATGCGGAAGCGCGTGTCGTCAAACGAGATAACGACTCGAAAGACCGCGTCAAAGCACCTTGTCCGATTTACGATGAGTGCGGGGGCTGCCAAATCCAACATATGAGTTCACGTCTGCAGATGGAGTATAAGGAAGAAATCGTTCGAAACGCCTTCCGTCAAAAGACGAAACTAAACGTGGACAAATCGGATATCCGTCCAACAATCGGAATGGAAGATCCATGGTATTACCGGAACAAGTCACAATTCCCACTCGGCACGCGTCGCGGTGAGATCGTATCAGGTCTCTACAAACCGAACTCGAACCATCTCGTGCCAATCGAGCACTGTATGGTCCAACAACGGGATACGACGAACATCAACAATGCGATTGTCCGTATTTTAAACGAACTCGATATTCCCGTCTACGATGCACGTCGCGACACGGGGTACGCGCGTACAATCGTCGTACGTTCGGGTTATAACACGAACGATGTTCAAGTCGTTTTGGTCGTCGGACATGAAGATGTCCCTGATTTAGATGAATTGAGCGACCGCATCATGGAATTGCCGAATGTTGTGTCGTTCCATATCAATATCAATGCAAACCGTTCGGGTGTTATTTTCGGTTATCGGACAGTTCACATCGCCGGTCAGGAGAAAATGGATGAACAATTAGACGACGTTCATTATCACTTATCACCACGCGCATTCTTCCAGTTGAATCCGGCACAGACAGAAAAAATGTACCGTGAAGTGGTCGAGGCCGCAGGATTGACAGGTGAAGAACGTGTGATCGATGCGTATGCAGGAGTAGGGTCGATCGGACTTTGGTTAGCCCCATATGCGAAAGAAATCCGTGGAATGGAAGTCGTGCCGGAAGCGGTCGAAGATGCCAATGACCATATGCGTGAAAATGGCTATAACCATGTCACATACGTCGAAGGGCGTGCCGAGCATTGGATTCCACGTTGGGTAAAAGATGGATGGATCCCAGACGTCATCGTAGTCGACCCGCCACGCACAGGGATGGACCATCAATTGATCAATTCCATCATCTCTTCTAAAACGAAGCGAATCGTTTACGTGTCATGTAACCCGCAGACGCTCGCACGTGACGCCGACCAGTTGATGAAAGCGGGATACAAAGTGAATTACGTACAGCCGTATGATATGTTCCCACAGACATCTCATGTCGAGTCGGTCGTCGTATTCGAGAAAAAGAAAAAGAAAAAATATTGACGAGACCGTGAAAAGGCTTGTCACGTAAGCGTTTTCACGATATAGTTCAGATGTCAGACTTCTTTTCAAATATAGAAGTGGAGGAACATCCTATGATCTCACAAGAACGCGTACAAGAACTCGTCCATAAAGCCATCGAAGCGCGCAAACGCGCCTATACACCGTATTCAAAGTTTAAAGTAGGAGCTGTCGTCATCGATACATCAGGAAACGAAATTACAGGATGTAACGTGGAAAACGCCTCGTACGGATTGTCAATGTGTGCCGAACGCACAGCCATTTTTAAAGCCGTGTCAGAAGGTAGTGACGCGATTGAAACGGTCGTCGTCGTCGGTGACACGGAAGGCCCGATTTCACCATGCGGTGCGTGCCGCCAAGTGATCGCTGAATTCGCTGGTGAAGACTTCACGTTGATTCTTGCAAACTTGAACGGTGATACGAAAGTGATGACGAAAGAAGAGATGTTGCCTTACGGATTTTCACCGAAGGATTTAACATAACAAGCTGCGGACAAACGTCCGCAGCTTGTTATGTGTCTTTATATTTCTTTTCACTCACTGAGTCATCTTTGGAGTGACGTTTATTCTTTTCATCCTTCACTCGTTCGTTCAATTCCTCGACAGGAATCGGGTCGACGGTTTGCATGCCGTCTTCGTCAAAGATGCTTTCTTTGTCCGTGTCTACCGCGTCCGGATTATCAAACGGACGTTTCGAAGTGGGTCGTTTTTTTTCCATCCAATCGCCTCCTTCCATTAGCCATTCCACTCGTAGAAATGTTGTAAACGTTTTCGATAATGGTTTTGAGATTATAAAATGGTGGAATGAAGAGTGCATAGTGAAGGAGGGGTTAGGATGGATCGGAAAGTGTTGATGGGGATTGTCTTAGGTGTTGCCGGTGCGGCGCTCGTTGCACCAAAAGTGGCGGCACTGCTTTCGCAACGTGAGGAAGAAGATACGTGGCAGAAGATGGATGAACGGGAAAGCGTCGATGCGAATCAAGATGAAGCGGAGCAAGGGCTCACGCAACTTGATTCAAGTCACCGTGCCGAATGGCAGGCGAACGGTTTTCCACAGACGCATGCCGAACGCGAACGACTTGAACGAGAGTCGGTCGAACAATATAAAGGGGAAGACATATGAAAAGAAAAGGCAGCCATCGCGGCTGCCTATTTACATATCAAATTCATCGTCAGGTAGAAGCGGCAGACCGACAGTGACAGTCGTTCCTTGTCCGACTTCAGAGCTGAAATGAAGAGACCCTTCATGACGCTCGATAATGTGCTTCGCAATGGCCAAACCGAGGCCGGTTCCGCCATCTTTTCGTGTCCGTGATTTATTGACACGATAGAAGCGTTCCGTCAATTTGTCTAAATCTTCTTTCGGGATGCCTCGACCTTCGTCACGTATTTCCGTGATTGCATATTCGGTTTCGGCGAACGTTTTCACATGAATCGTCTTGCCAGCATCCGTATATCGGAGCGCGTTGTCGAGAAGATTGCCGATGACTTGTTCGAGTCGGTCATGGTCACCGAGGATGATCAAGTCGAAGTCTAAATCCGATTCGATTGTCACGCCTTTCGCACGGGCAATCGGTTCAAGACGATAGAGGACGTCTTCAAGTACTTGCGAGTAAACGACCGGTTCTTTCGTCATCGGGTACGAATCGCGCTCTAGCTGGGCGAGATCGAGTAAGTCCGTGACAAGGCGCTGAAGCCGGTTCGTCTCGTTCTCGATGATGTCGTAATATTGCGCCCTCGTTTTTTCATCCAATGACTCATCTTGGAGCATCTCGGTATAACCGCGGATGTAAGAGAGTGGCGTGCGAAGTTCGTGACTGACGTTAGCTAGAAACTCTTTACGCTGTTCTTCAACAAGTCCGAGCGATTCCGCCATCGAGTTGAGCGTGTCTGCGAGTTCACCGATTTCATCGTCGTAGACGATCGGGATGCGGTGAGAGAAATCACCTTGCGCATAGACTTGAGAGGCACGCTTCATCTGAATGAGCGGTTGGATGATCGTGTCGATGATCTGTTTACCGAATAGGAGCAAGTTCACGATCATGAGAACGAGTAAAAACGTGATCATGAGCCGAATCGGTTGGAACGGTTCACTGATTTTACTGAGCTCCATATACAGAATGAGCGCATTGTCGAGTTCATCGTCGCGGATGAGAGGGAATGCGGTCATCAAAATATCGACGTCCTCGGTCGGATGCTTCCGGGTCACCGAGATGGCATATCCGTCTTGCAGTCGTTCGAGGTCCTGTTGCCTTAAGAAGGTTTTACCGGAGCCGAGGGTGTCCTCTCGAACGGAGGAGAGGAACACTTTCGTCTCGGTCAATTCGTTCGTGTACGTCATACTATCGGCGAACGCGTCCGAGAAACCGTCGGCCTTATAGATGGTGACAAGTTTCTCACCGCGATTGATGAGCAGTTCTTCTTGCGTTTGAATATAGAACTTGTCGTACAGATAAAACGTCATGATGAGAAACACGAACGCTGAGAAGAGGCTGGCTGTCCAGATGGTAATCCAAATCCGCTTCCTGATCGTGTATCGTTTCATCCGTTTGCCTCGAATTTGTAGCCAATTCCCCAGACTGTATGAATATAACCGCCCGCCTCGCCGAGTTTCAGGCGAAGCGTCTTAATGTGAGTATCGACCGTGCGAAGGTTACCATGATACTCGGTCCCCCAAATTTGATCGAGCAATTGTTCACGAGAGAATACTTTCTCGTCGTTCGTGATGAACAGATAGAGCAAATCAAACTCTTTTCGTGTCAAGTTGACGGTCTTCCCTTTCACACTGACGGTACGTCCTTCGATATCGATTGAGAGGACCCCGACATCAAACGTCGCTTCTTGTTCTTTTGAGAAGCTGTGCGTGCGACGGAGCGTCGCTTCGATTCGTGCGAGTAATTCGCGTGGGCTAAACGGTTTCGTGATGTAATCGTCTGCCCCGATTTTGAGGCCGTGAATGCGGTCGAGCTCTTCTGAGCGTGCCGTCAACAGGATGATGGGTACGTTTGAGAACTCACGGATGCGCATGCAAGCCGTCAATCCGTCGAGTTCCGGCATCATCACATCAAGTAAGACGAGATGGAACGTCTCTTCTTTCAAGCGTTCAATCGCTTCAAGGCCGTTTGAGGCGGTGACCGTCTCATACCCTTCTTTTTCTAAATTTGATACAAGTAAATCGCGCATTTGTTCTTCGTCGTCGGTCACGAGGATACGAAACATTGATTCTGACATATGCCATTCTCCTTTGCAAAACGGTTAACGGGAGTTGTGATAAATCCCTCATACTTCTATCATACCTATCTCTTCGAATTAGAACAGATTTATTCGGCTCCGACAAGTTCCCTCCATCAAATCCACACAAAAACGCCACAAAAAAGCCAATTCTTTGACAGAATTGGCTCATGCTTCGAGTTGTGCCTCGTATGGCACTTCGTATTCCGGGACGTGCAGGGCATGCAAGTACAATTGGAAGCTCGACTTGGATACCTCGTATAAAACATACTCCACGTCACCTTGGTTGATCTCCGCGAGCAGTTCAGAGCGGATCTCGTTCGCGCAAAACGCGTACGGGAGCTTCTCTGCTGCCGCAATCGATCGTTCATTCGATTTACGGATTTTTAAAAAAACGCTCTCAATATCAAGCTCGAAGAACAGTTCTGAGAAGAACGCCTCTTTCGCCACTTGATTATAACCTTTGCCATGATACGGCTTGCCAAGCCACGTGCCGAGGAATCCATAGCCGGATTCGACATCGAACAAGCTGATCGTCCCAATCGGGGTGCCATACTCGTTCGTGATGGTACGTGAGATGATATTTCCTTGCTCTTCTAGCTCGATGATTTGCTTCGTGCTAAATAAAAACTCGTCAAAATGGACCGTCTTTTGACGGACATACGGAAAGACATCTGGGTGTTGCATCAGTTCGAACAACTCCGCGCAGTCGGTGAGCTCACGAAATTTGAGCACCTTTACATTCCTCCTCCTATTTCAGACCGCTGAAGAATAGTCGTAACGAAAGCATACTTCTGGCTTCGCTGTTCGAACCGCCTTGGCTGCTTTATGAAGTTACAAGATAATTTTATATAGTATTTTTAAAAAAGCAAGTAAATTATGCGTAAAAACCCTTATGAAAAATAATGAAAATTACTCGACCTCATGATGGGTTTCAGCACGGTCCGTTTTGTACACGACTTCACCGTTCACAATGGTCATAATCGGCTTCGATAAGTAGTCGAGCGGGAAGTGACTCCAAAGCACCAAATCGGCATCTTTTCCGACTTCGAGAGAGCCGATTCGGTCGGCGACACCTAGTGATTCAGCCGGATTGATGGTGATTCCGCGTAACGCGATGTCGACAGGCAGTCCTTCACGTGCTGCAAGTCCGGCGCACAAGTTCAAATATTGGACCGGCGTGTACGGATGATCGGTCGTGATGGAGACAATCATGCCGTGTTCATGGAGAATGCGATACGTCTCCCACGTCTTGTTCTGAAGCTCGATTTTAGATTTTCGAGTAAACGTCGGTCCGACGGTGACATGTTTCACACCGAGTTCTTGTAGTTTTTCAACGACAAGATGACCTTCTGTACAATGTTCGATACGATAGTCGAGATCGAACTCTTGGGCAAAGCGAACGACAGATAAAATGTCATCGGCGCGGTGGGCATGCACACGAATCGGCATCTCTCGGTCGAGGGCAAGTTGAATCATCTGACTGCCGAACGTTCCGATCGTTTTGGTCGACCCGACGGTACGGAACGCTTCACGAAGCAACCCCATAATCCCCATCCGCGTCAAATCACCGGTTTTCCCCATACTATGAATCCGTTTCGGGTTTTCGCCGAGCGCCATCTTCAATCCGGCATAACGACGGACGATCATGTCGTCAATATAGCGACCGTGTGTTTTGATGACACTGGTCACACCACCGATGACGTTCATACTTCCTGGCATGACCTGAACGGCGGTTACGCCTGCCATCAGCGCTTCTTGAAATCCTTCGTCAAGCGGGTATACCCCGTCAATCGCACGTGCATGAGGCGTCATCGCTTCGACCGTTTCATTGGCGTCGTTTCCGACAGAGCCGGTTCCTTCATCATATAATCCGAGGTGGGTGTGAGCATCGATGAAGCCGGGGAATAAAAAGTTTCCTTCGGCTTCAATGACATGCTCCCCGTCAGTCGGTTCAAGCAAATCGGACATTTCGACAATTTTCCCGTCCCGAACACGGAGGTCTCCGTAAAAATGGGGGGCAGTGATGGGGTAAATATGGGCATTTCGGATTAGTAAGTGACTCACAATTCATTCTCCTTAAACATCTTGTAGTAGTTGTGTTAGAGCCGGTTCCAATGTTTCATAGCGGAAGTCGAAACCGTGTTGAAGTGCCTTCGTAGGAACGACTTTCGCACCTTCTAGGACGATGACGCTCTTTTCACCGAGGACGAGTTCCATCATTGGGGCAGGTGCCGGAATCCAGTGAGGACGGTGCATCACGTTCGCAATCGTCTTCCCGAACTCGTTCATCGTCACCGGTGTAGGTGCAGTACCGTTGACCGGTCCTTCGATAGAATCGGTCTCGATGACATGCACGAACAAGCGGACGAGGTCGTCTAAATGAATCCAAGGAACCCATTGCTCTCCTGAACCAATTTTACCACCGACCCCGAACTGATAGGGGAGTTTCATTAATGGGAAGGCACCGCCATCATTCGATAAGACGACGCCGGTGCGCATCGTCACAAGACGAACGCCTAAATCACGAATGGGTTCTGCTTCCTGTTCCCAGAGGACGCAGACATTCCCGAGGAAATTAGTCCGTGTCGGTAAT
Organism: Exiguobacterium sp. s140; assembly: GCF_018617035.1. Classification (GTDB taxonomy): domain Bacteria; phylum Bacillota; class Bacilli; order Exiguobacteriales; family Exiguobacteriaceae; genus Exiguobacterium; species Exiguobacterium profundum. The sequence continues at coordinate 28,656 of NZ_JACSJK010000005.1, read as the reverse complement.
GGGGTTTCTTCGGAATACGTAATGGAACGATCTTTACCGTATATGCCGATGGCCGAGCCGCTAATGACGACCTGTGGCTTTTGTTTCAACTGTTGAATGATCCGGACGACTTCCTTCGTCCCTTCGATTCGACTTTGAAGGATGGCTTGTTTCTGTTTGTGTGTCCATCGCCCGTCGTTGATTGAGGCGCCGGCCAAATGAATGAACGCATCTGTTCCCTCGAGTTCCTCTTCTGGTTTACTATTCGGTGTCAACCATTCGATAAACGATACCCCGCGATGGCGGGGACGTGGATGACGCGTCAACACGACGACTTGATGTCCGGCGTCGGCGAGTGCACGAACGAGTGGTTGACCGATGAGCCCGGTTCCACCAGTGATTGCGATTTTCATGAAATTCCCTCCGATATCATGTGTTGTTTCTAAAATGGGTATAAGTCAGTATATCCAGATGAATACCCTTTCTTCTAACTTATCAAAAATCCTCTACGTTTCTTGAACGTGATATGTTAGAAACATGGAATGGAGGGGAGTCGTTGTGAAAATTGCAAAGTTCACGACCCAAAAGAAGAACCAAGACCGACTGAACGTCTTCATCGAACGGGAGGGGAAAGAGGAGTTTGCGTTCGCCATCGATGTTGACGTATTCATCAAGTACGGGCTCACAAAAGGGATGGAGCTCGAAGACGATTTTGTGCAAGACGTCCTTGAGGCGGAAGAAGCTCAGAAAGCCTATAAGTTGGCCATCAATTATTTATCGTATCGAATGCGCGCCATTTCAGAGGTAAGGGACTATCTCGTGAAGAAAGAGTTAAGTGAATCTGCTATCAAACATGCCATCACGCGACTAATCGAGCAGCGTTATTTGAATGATGAGGAGTTCGCAAAAGCGTATGTTCAAACGAAATTCAACACAAGTCCAAGTGGACCAATCAAAATCAAACGCGAGCTCGAACAGCTCCGAATCCCAACGGACGTTGTTGAATCCGTATTAGAATCAATCTCACACGAAGATCTCGTCGAGAAGGCCGGAAAGTTCGTGAAAAGGAAACAACTGGAAACGAATCGTCGTTCTGCCACAGAAGTGCAACAAAGAATTCAACAAACCCTGATGCAAAGGGGGTTTACCTTTGATATTATTTCAGAGGCGATTCAAACTTTTTGGGAAGAAGAGGACGAAGATGTCGAGGTTGCGGCATGTCTGAAACAGGCTGAGAAGTTGAGTCGGAAGTTCAGCGGATACGACGCGTTCGAACGCAAACAGCGCATGAAGATGCAGCTTCGGCGCAAAGGATTTCCGTATGATGTGATTGAACGTACGTTAGATCGAATCGCTGAAGAAGAATCGTGATGGGACATCTGTTTACGGTAGGGGAAAACACGAAAAGGTGGGTCTACATTGACGATTTTAGAATGGATTACAGCACTGACACCGATTGTGGCCGTGCTCATCTTATTGGTCATTATGCGTTTACCTGCATCGGTAGCCATGCCCTTGTCACTTGTGACGACGGCGATTTTAGCGTTCTTCGTCTGGCAATTGGATGCGACACGAATTATGGCGGCGACATTACAAGGACTCGTCATCGCCGTTACGACAGTATGGATTGTCTACGGGGCAATCGGAATGATGAATACGATGAAAGAAGGGGGCGGGATGAACGCAATTCGTTCCGGATTCGTCAACATCACACCCGACCCTCGAATTCAAGTTTTGATTGTCGGATGGTTATTCGTTTCATTTATTGAAGGCGCATCTGGATTCGGGACGCCTGCAACGGTTGCAGCACCGCTCTTGATCGCACTCGGGTTTCCACCGATTGCCGCCGTTGTCATCGCACTATCTGCAGACGTGTCGGCTGTGACATTTGGTGCGGTCGGGACACCGGCACTCATCGGGATCGGGAACGGCCTATCTTTAGATGTGAACCAACCTGAATCGATTGCCTTCTTGACAGAGGTCGTCTTGCAGACGGTGTTGATCGATATGGTGGTCGGTCTATTCATCCCGTTCATTTTGATTTTGATGTTGACGCGGTTCTTCAGTAAAGAGAAGTCAATAAAACCCGCACTTGAGGTATTTCCGATTGCGATTGTGGCGGCGTTATTGTACAGCGTACCTGCGTACATTTGGACACTCATCCTCGGATTTGAGTTCGGTGGCATGCTAGGTAGTTTAACCGGTCTGGTCATCCTCGTTGCCATGGCTCGTAAAGGCATTCTCATGCCGAAACGCGTCTGGACGTTTGATGGATATGTGGATGAGCTAGAACCATCTGCTGAAAAGGTGACGCTCAAATCAACCACACGAGAATTGCCTCAGTGGAAGGCGTGGGCACCTTATCTCATTTTGACGATTTTCTTAGTGCTCACCCGTACTGTCCCATTTTTAAACGAACTCGCTCGCAGTGTCCGAATCAATCTCCCGGACATCCTCGGGGTAGAAGGGGTTTCGACGTCTTGGGAACCATTTTATTCACCAGGTTTTATGTTTATCCTGACAATTATTGCGACCTTCTTCTTACACAACATGAGTTGGTCACAAGTGACATCGGTGTTTAAGGCGACAACACTTGGAGTCGTCGGGACGGCCATCACGTTAGCGGCGTCGGTTCCGATGGTTCGTATATTCATCCACTCTGAAAATGGTGGTGCCGGACTCGCTTCGATGCCGGTCGAACTCGCGACGGCGGCTGCCGACACGTTCGGCGGAGTATGGCCACTTGTCGCTCCATGGATCGGGGCCCTTGGAGCCTTCGTCTCAGGGTCGGCGACGTTTTCCAATATGATGTTCTCGAGTTTGACGACAAACGTTGCGGATTCTGTTGGACTCAATGAAACGCTCGCTTTATCGATGCAGATGGCAGGGGCGAACGCAGGGAACATGATCTGTGTGTTGAACGTCGTAGCCGTTGCCTCGGTTGCCGGGTTGCTCGGCAAGGAAGGGACCATCATCCGTTATACGTTCATGCCGATGATTTACTACGTGACGGCGACGGGGGTCATTGGTCTCATTTTAGGCATGTTTTTCTTAAACTAAATCAAGTTACAATTTTTTTACAGAATAATGTTGACAATTTTCAGAACAGTCTGCTAAGGTTTGAGTAGATTTTAAAACTATGAAACGAGAGGAGCCAGAATGATGAATAGCATTGCACTCACAAACACACTCAAAACATCATATGGCTACTCGTATTTAACTGCGTGACATTGGCAGCTGGATAGGGGTAGTGTCCTTTCCCTGACCATGCAAAAGACTGAAGACTACTTCTAGCGCGCTTCATTTGATTGGTTGCACAATCAGGTGGAGTGCGCTTTTTTGCGTGCTTGGATGGGTGAGGCGGAAGGGGGAAATCAGTCATGAAACTGATTAAGCAATTGGATTGGTTTATTAAAAGACAGAAACGAACGTACGTGATTGCGATCATTTTACTGATCATCACAGGGGTTGTAGATATGCTGCCACCTTGGATTATTGGTCAGGCGATCGATGCGATTCGTGAAGGAAGTTTGACGACAGAGCGATTGATTCTGATTGTATCGTCGCTACTCGGCATTATGGTGTTATCGTACGTGATGTCGTACTTGTGGATTGCCCGACTCTTCGGGACAGCCTTTTTACTTGAAAAGAAATTGAGAGGTCGCTTCTTTGGTCACCTCCTCAAACAAACACCGCGCTTCTATCAACAACATCGCACAGGTGACTTGATGGCACTTGCGACGAATGACTTAAAAGCGGTGGAGCGGACAGCGGGATTTGGGGTCATGACATTAGTCGACTCGTTCAACATGACGCTCATCGCCTTGACGATTATGGGAGTGTTCATCGATTGGAAGTTGACGCTCGCAGCACTTTTGCCGATGCCGATTCTCGCCTGGTCGATGAATAAACTTGGGAGTCAGATTCATACACGTTTCACGGCAGCCCAAGATTCGTTCGGCGTGATGAACGACCAAGTCGTTGAATCCATCTCCGGTCTTCGGGTCGTCCGCTCCTTCGTCCAAGAAGAGGCGGATACGAAAAAATTTGATGCCATCACGGATGACGTGATGGCGAAAAACATGCATGTCGCTAAAATCGACGTCTTGTTTGAGCCGGTCATCAAATTACTCGTTGGACTCAGCTATTTGATCGGACTCTCGTTCGGGACGTATCTCGTCTTTACGAACGACATCACGCTCGGTCAACTCGTTTCCTTCAACATTTATTTAGGGATGTTGATTTGGCCGATGTATGCCTTCGGGGAACTCATCAACGTCGTCCAACGAGGAACGGCGAGCTTGGAACGGATTGAGACAACGATGAATGAGGTACCGGACGTTTCGTCAACCGGAACGGTTCACATCGATGTACCGGAGAAGATCACCTTCAAATCGCTCTCATTCCGTTATCCAAACGCGAATCGGGAGTCGTTAGAAGACATCGTCCTGCACGTCTCGCGTGGTGAGACGATTGGAATTGTCGGACCGACTGGAGCTGGGAAGACGACGTTGTTACGTCAATTGCTCCGGGAGTATCCGATTGACGATTCCCTTCTCGTGAACGGGGTGCCAATCTCGGACATTAAACTTGAAACGGTCCGTGGCTGGAGTGGGTATGTGTCACAAGAGCATCTCTTATTCTCAAAAACGGTGCGTGATAACATTCGTTTCGGAGTGGATGATGTTTCGGATGAAGCACTCGACAGAGCCATTCATCTCGCGGCGTTCGATACAGACATCGAACACTTGGAGAACGGTCTCGATACCGTCGTTGGGGAGCAAGGGGTCATGCTGTCAGGTGGACAAAAGCAACGATTGTCGATTGCACGCGCCTTACTGAAAAATCCTGAGATTCTGCTTCTTGACGATTCGCTCTCAGCAGTCGATGCGAAGACGGAATCACGCATAATCGATTCGGTCCGCACGAGCCGTGAGGCGAAGACGACCTTTATCGTGGCGCACCGTCTTTCTGCGGTGGCACATGCTGACCAAATTCTCGTCCTTCAAGATGGACGAGTTACCGAGCGCGGCACCCACGACCAACTGATGGAACGACACGGTTGGTACTATGAACAATTTATTCGACAAGGAGAGACGGAGTAATCCGTGAAAGGGGGAATCTCTCATGATCGATCAATATGAATTAGATCCGGTCCGCCGGAAGAAAACGATCCGCTCACTCGTTGGTTATGCCAAGCAAGTGAAGCGCTCCATCTTCCTCGGACTGACATTACTCTTTTTAGCGGTTGGTGCAGAACTTGCCGGGCCGTATATCGCCAAAATCATTATCGATGAGCATATCGTCGCCATCGAACGTGACTGGGTTCAAGTCGAATCCGGCGGTAGTGTTTCCTTTAATGGAGAATCGTATGAGAAAGAAACGAGACTAGACGGTCAAGATGTGATTCAGCCGGTCTCGATTGTCCAAACGACCGATGGGTACTATCTCGTACCTGATGCGGTTATAAGCGGAGGCGTCCGTGAAGTTGAAGGCGACGTGCTGACGATTTCAAGAGGGGACGAAACGGCGACATATGACAATATTGTCTCGCTCTCGTCGACCGACGTGTTCCAGTTCTATCAGACGGATTTACGAGCTGTCCTTCTCTTATCGGGATTGTACGTCGTCCTGTTACTATTTGCGGCCGGATTGAACTGGGGACAACAGATGCTCCTACAACGATCGGCGCATAAAATCGTCAAAACGATGCGTCTTGACGTGATGAAGCATCTTCAAACGATTCCGGTACGCTATTTTGACCAGACACCAATCGGGAAGATTGTCAGTCGTGTCACGAATGACACAGAGACGATACGCGACCTGTATTTAGGAGTGCTCGCTCGCGTCTTCCAAAGTGTCGTCATGATGATCGGGGTACTCATTGCGATGTTCTTCCTAGACGTGCGTCTAGGGCTCGTCTCGCTCATTATCATCCCGGTCGTCATCGTCTGGATTAAGTTGTTCCAACGTTTCTCGACAAAAAATAACTTCCGTGTCCGCGCACTCGTCGCGGATATGAACGCGCAGTTGAATGAGAGCATTCAAACGATGCCAATCATTCAATCATACGTCCGCGAAAATCTCGTTTATGACGAGTTCAATGAGAAGAATAGCGACAACTTCCAAACGAGACGGAAACTGTTGAAATTGGATGCGTTGATGAGCCACAACCTCGTCAACTTCTTCCGAAACATGGCGCTCGCCTTACTCATCTGGTTTGTCGGGGCCCAAACGCTCGGTACGGGAAGTGTCCTGACACTTGGGATTCTGTACGCGTATATCGACTATGTCTCGCGGATCTTTGAGCCAGTGACACAAATCATGAACCAATTGTCACCACTCCAACAAGCGCTCGTCTCGGCCGACCGGATGTTCCAACTGCTCGACGAAAAAGGGGAACCGGTCTCATCGGAACGTCTTCCACGCTTTAAAGGGGATGTCGTCTTTGATGATGTCACGTTCAGTTATGAAGCAGGGAAACCGGTGTTGCAACAGATTGAACTACACGCCGCTCCTGGTGAAACGGTCGCACTCGTTGGACATACGGGAAGCGGGAAGAGTTCAATCATGAACTTGCTCATGCGTTTCAATGACCCATCCGCCGGAGTCCTCCGAATCGATGGCATGGACGTGACAAAACTACCGACGCAGGCGGTACGAGACCATCTCGGGATCGTCTTACAAGACCCGTTCCTGTTCACGGGCACGATTCGCACGAACGTCACGCTTGGCGATGAGACGATTACGGACGAACAGGTATGGAAAGCACTCACAGCCGTCGGGGCAGACCGCTTCGTGAAGCAGCTCCCGCAAGGCATCGATGAGCCGGTGATCGAGCGTGGAGCTTCACTCTCGAGTGGAGAACGACAGCTGATCAGTTTCGCACGCGCCCTCGTCTTTGACCCGGCCATCCTCGTCCTCGATGAAGCGACAGCGAGCGTCGACTCGGAGACGGAGGCATTGATTCAGGACGCGCTCAAGACACTCACGTACGGTCGGACGACATTTGTGATCGCGCACCGACTCTCGACGATTCGGGAAGCGGACCAGATTCTCGTTCTCGACCACGGGCGAATCATTGAGCGAGGCAATCACCAGTCACTCATCGAGTATGGTGGTGTCTACGCACGAATGCATGAATTACAGAGTAAACAACAAGCCATCAGTTAAGGAGGTCACATGGAAATCAAGGGGAAATATAACCGCGCTAAAGTGTTTAACGAACGAATCGATGATATGACGCGGAATCAAATTGAAACATTGCTCGACCAACCGTTCACACAAGGGGCATCGATTCGGATCATGCCGGACATGCATGCGGGGAAAGGATCGGTCGTTGGAACGACGATGACGATTCAAGACAAAGTCGTGCCAAACCTGGTCGGTGTCGATTTAGGGTGTGGGATGCTTTGTACGGAGATCAAAGCCAAGCGGATCGATTTTCAACGACTCGATGACCTCATTCGTGAACTCGTACCGAGCGGGATGAACATTCGGGAGAAGGTTCATCCATACGCATCTGAACTTCCATTAGAAGAGGTGCGAGCGCCGTATAAACTCGACCGAGCCTTGCGCTCGGTCGGGTCGCTCGGCTCGGGGAACCACTTTATTGAAGTGAACCGAGATGACTCGGGACGTACGTTTCTTGTCATTCATTCCGGTTCGCGCCATCTTGGGGTGCAGATTGCCGATTACTATCAGGAGCGAGCAATTCAACACATGATGGAAACACATGATGTAAAAGAAGAAATTGAGCGTTTGAAAGCCTTAGGTCGACAACAAGAAATCTCGGCTTATCTGGAAACAGAGCGTGCGTCACGGAAACCATTTCGAGACCTGGCTTATGTGGAGGGAGCGGATATGGACGATTACATGCATGACGTGCGCATCGCTCAACAATACGCGGCGGCGAACCGTCGTGCGATGACTGATGTAATCGTTGAAGCGATGAATTGGAACATCGTCGATCAATTCGACACCGTCCATAACTATATCGATCATGATGCGATGATCCTGCGAAAAGGTGCCATCTCCGCTAAAGAAGGAGAGCGAGTCATCATTCCGATGAACATGCGAGACGGTTCGCTCATCTGTACGGGGAAAGGGAATCCAGACTGGAACTTCTCGGGTCCACACGGCGCAGGTCGGATCATGTCTCGGTCGGCCGCGCGGAAACGCGTCGATTTCAAAGAATTCAAACGTTCGATGGAAGGTGTCTGGTCGACATCAGTTCGCCCATCGACAATCGATGAATCACCATTTGTGTATAAGTCGATGAAAGAAATTGTTCGTTATATCGAACCGGCCGTTCAAATCGATCAAATCATCAAGCCACTTTACAACTTCAAGGCGAACTGAGTCATGTACTCAGTCTCGTCTTTTTCTTTTTACGTAAAATCTGATACGCTTACATCGAGGTGAACGATATGGAAAAGCGGTTAAGTGACTTATCGAAATATGAGTTAGAGCAAGAGATTCAAGCATTACATGAACGGAAACGAAAAGCTGAACAGATGGGCATGGTCAGCGAAATTGAAGTCGTCCTTCGACGGATTGCGATTGCCGAAAGCTATTTGATTGACCCATCATCGTTTCGTCCAGGTGAAACATATGTCGTCAATTACAATGACCGTCCGTTTCGCTTGAAATTCGTCAACGGTGTCATGGGCTGGGGGACGTTTGAAGGCGAGATGACAGAACGGGCCATCCCGCTCTCAGAATTGTCGGAGGTGAAGCGATGAACCGGAACGAACAATATGAACGGCTTGCAATCGTTCTAAAAGAGAAAAATGACGTCTTGAACGATTCAGAAGCGGTGACGTGGGTTGAGGTGTTATGGGAAGATTTTGAGACCTCACTTGCCAAGGCGGGCGAACCATATCCGGGAGAAGCAAAGGCATTCCAATACGTAATTCAACAGATTGATGCATACGGGGCACAGCTCCATTTGTTCCAAACGAAAAACGAAAAGTTTAAGCATTTGATGTCTGAACGGAATTTACACTGAGTCACGTCCTTAGGGCGTGACTTTTTTTATTGCAATTCGTCAACAATTCGTTATAATGAAGGTCGCTAATAGTTTGTTTTAAAGTATAGTATAGATAAACTTTCTTTAGTTGAACTCATGTTTCACTAAACAAGAAGGAGGCGTTCAGTCGTTGGAAGTAGGTCAAAACATTAAGCGGCTCCGAATCAAAAAAGGATTGACCCAAGAGGAGCTGGCGGAACGTACCGATTTGAGTAAAGGATATATTTCTCAAATCGAGCGGGATTTAAGCTCTCCCTCACTAGAAACGTTATTTGATTTATTGAATGTCCTCGGGAGTTCCCCGAAAGAGTTTTTCGATGAAGACTTGAATCAAAAAGTGGTGTATACCGTTGACGATCGCACCATCTATACGGATGAAGAACGCAAATATCGGACAGAATGGCTCATCCCGGAATCGAATGAAAAAGAGATGGAGCCCATCCTTGTCACATTTTTCAAACATGGAGAGTTCAAACAATATGAGCCTTCGCGTTCGGAGACGCTCGTATACGTCTTGTCCGGCAAAATCGCCTTGAAATTAGGGAACCACACATATTTTGCTAAGACAGGGGAAACCCTTTATTATGTCGCCTCGGATTCGCATCAACTCGTCAACGACAACGACGGGGAGAGCGAATGTCTCATCGTCGCGACCCATTCATATTTATAAGTCAACAGAGGAGGAAACAGCATGAATGCAGAGACAATTATTCGCTTTGACCACGTGTCAAAGCGTTACGACGACACAGTCGTCCTTGAAGATATCAGTTTTGAGATTGAGCGTGGGAAGTTTTATACGCTTCTCGGTCCATCGGGATGTGGGAAGACGACGATTTTGCGTCTCATCGCCGGATTTACCGATGCGACCGAAGGAGATATTCACTTCAGCGGGAAGCGGATCAACGATGTGCCCGCCAACAAACGACAAGTGAACACCGTGTTCCAAGATTATGCGCTGTTTCCTCATTTAAACGTATTTGAGAATGTCGCATTCGGTCTCCGCATTAAAAAATTGAAAGAAGCAGATGTGAAAGCGAAAGTGGAGCAGGCTCTCAAGTTTGTTAACTTAGAAGGATACGGCTCGCGCGAAATCGATGAGATGTCAGGTGGACAGCGCCAACGTGTCGCCATCGCCCGCGCAATCGTAAATGAGCCGGAGGTCATTCTCCTCGATGAACCGCTCTCTGCCTTAGACTTGAAACTTCGTACGGAGATGCAATATGAACTTCGTGAGTTACAGCAACGTCTTGGCATCACCTTCATTTTTGTCACACACGACCAAGAAGAGGCGCTCGCCATGTCGGATGAGATTTTCGTCATGAACAACGGGAAAATTGTTCAGAGTGGGACACCGACTGATATTTATGATGAACCGATCAACCGTTTCGTCGCAGACTTTATCGGTGAATCCAATATCGTGCCGGGTGTCATGCCGGAAGACAATGTCGTCACGTTTGCTGGTAAAACGTTTGACTGTGTCGACCAAGGATTTGACCGCAATGAAAAAGTTGAGGTCATCATTCGTCCGGAAGACTTAGAGATGACATCGGTCGATGCAGCGAAACTCGTTGTCGACGTCGATTCTCAATTGTTCCGAGGTGTCCACTACGAGATTTGCTGTTATGACCAAGAAGGAAATGAATGGCTCGTCCACTCGACGAAGAAATCAATCGTCGGATCAAAAATCGGATTGACGTTTGACGAAGAAGCGATTCACGTCATGCGACTAGGTGAAACAGAAGAAGAATTTGACCGTCGTCTCGAATCCTACGAGGAGGTCCCTCATGAATCAAACTAATCAGACCGCAAAGACGGTATATTTGACGACCTATTGGATTTGGATCGCCTTGTTCGTCATCGCACCACTCGTCCTCGTCGTCTATTATTCCTTTTTTGATATCGATGGGAATTTGAGTTTAGAAAACTATCAGACGTTCTTCACGTCGACGTATTTGTCGATGACGCTCTCGTCGTTCTGGTATGCGTTTCTCATTACGTTCTTCTCGTTACTCGTCGGGTATCCGACGGCATACTTGTTGACGAAGACGAAGCACAAACAGCTTTGGCTCTTGCTCATCTTGCTGCCGTCATGGATTAACTTGTTGTTAAAGGCGTATGCGTTCCTTGGTATTTTTGGAACGTACGGGATTACGAATCAATTTTTAGAAGCCATCGGTATTGGGACGAAACAGATTCTATTCACTGATTTCAGTTTCGTCTTTGTTTCGGTATACATCTTCATCCCGTTCATGATTTTGCCGATTTACAACGCCATTGAGAAGCTACCGCCATCACTCGTTTACGCATCCCGTGATTTAGGTGCATCGAACTGGACGACGTTCCGACGTGTCATCTTCCCGTTGACGCTTGACGGTGTCAAATCGGGGATTCAAATTGTCTTTATTCCGGCATTATCACTCTTCATGATCACCCGACTCATCGCCGGGAACCGAGTCATCACACTCGGTACAGCGATTGAACAACAATTCCTTGTCACGCAAAACTGGGGGATGGGTTCGACGATTGCCGTCTTCCTCATCTTGGCGATGGTTCTCGTCATGGTCGTCACACGTGACTGGGGTGCGAAAGGAGCGGTTCGTCGATGAAACGTAAACGATTCAAATTATCAAATCTATACTTGGCGGCCGTGTTCTTGATCTTGTATGCGCCAATTCTATATTTGGTCTTCTACTCGTTCAACAGTGGCGGAACGATGAGTAACTTCGAAGGGTTCACCCTCGAATGGTACAAGTCGCTCTTCACGGACACGAGACTTCTCGTCATCGTCTTGAATACGATCGTCATCGCGCTGCTCTCGGCGACGATTTCGACCGTGCTCGGTGTCATCGGGGCACTCGCCATCTATACGGCGAAACAAAAGTATACGAAGACGTCCCTCTTATCATTGAACAACGTCTTGATCGTGAGCCCGGACGTCATCATCGGGGCCTCCTTCTTGATCCTCTTCACGATGCTAGGGATTCAGTTAGGCTTTTATTCGGTCCTCTTGTCGCACATCGCCTTCTCGGTTCCGATTGTCGTCATCTTGGTGTTGCCAAAACTCCAAGAGATGAGTCCGACGTTGATTGATGCGTCACGTGACCTAGGCGCCAGTACGTGGGACGTATTGACGAAAGTCATTCTGCCATATATCACGCCAGGGGTATTTGCCGGTTTCTTCACGGCACTCACCTATTCGTTAGATGATTTTGCGGTTACATTCTTCGTGACAGGGAACGGCTTCACGACGCTCGCCGTAGAAGTCTATTCGCGGGCACGTCAAGGTATCTCGCTTGAAATCAATGCGTTGTCTGCGATTCTGTTCCTCTTCACGCTCATCCTTGTCATCGGATATTATGTGTTGGCGCAACGAGGATCAAAGGAGGTTAGACGATGAAAAAACTAGTCATCATGTTGGCTGTACCATTGATTGTCAGCTTCGGTCTCCTTCTTTGGATTCAGCAACTGAATGCTGCGCAAGGATTCGGCGGCGACAACACACTGGTCGTCTACAACTGGGGAGACTATATCGATGAGGACTTGATCGGTGAGTTCGAAAAGCAGAGCGGGTTGAAGGTCGTTTATCAAACGTTCGACTCGAACGAAGCGATGCTCACGAAAATTGAGCAAGGCGGTACGGCTTTTGATGTCGCCGTTCCATCCGATTATGCGATCAGTAAGATGAGAGAGGAGAATCTTCTTCTTCCAATCGATTACGATAAACTCGAAAACTTTGATAATATCGATCCGCGCTTCCTCGATAAATCATTCGATCCGGGTAACAAGTACTCGGTTCCTTATTTCTGGGGCACGGTTGGGATCGTCTACAATCCTGAACTAGTCGATGGTGAGATCACTTCATGGAACGACCTGTGGGAAATGCCGCTCGAGAACGACATTCTCCTTGCGGACGGGACACGTGAAGTGATGGGCTTCGGCCTGAACTCGCTTGGTTACTCCCTCAATACGACGAATAAAGATGAGTTGATTGAGGCGGAGCAAAAGTTGGAAATGCTTTGGCCGAACATCAAAGCCATCGTCGGAGACGAAATCAAAATGCTGATGGCGAACCGTGAAGCAGCGGCAGCCGTCGTCTGGTCCGGCGATGCGTCAGAAATCATGTATGAGAATGAAGAACTGACGTATGTCATTCCGGAAGAAGGCACGAATCTCTGGTTTGATAACCTCGTCATCCCAAGTACGGCACAAAACGTGGACGGGGCACATCAGTTCATCGACTTTATGTTAGATGCTGAGATTGCGGCACGTAACACGGATTATGTCGGATACTCAACACCGAACGAAGCGGCTCTCGAATTCTTGGATGAAGAAGTCACATCGGATGAACGGTTCTACCCGTCTCGTGAAGTGACACAAGACCTTGAAGTATATGAAAACCTAGGGAAGCGCATGAACGCTTACTATAACGAGTTGTATTTACGCTTTAAAATGCAGAGTAAATGACGAAACATCCCCGCGCTCATCTGAGTACGGGGATGTTCGTTTATTGCTTGATTGTCGATTTGATGTCTTCGATATGTTTCAAGGTGACAGTCGTGTCGACTTGTGTGAAGGAGCGTAAGATTTCGTATAGTCGGACTTGCTCATCAAGATTGAATACAAAATCCTGATAGGTGATCAGCTCTTTGATCCATTTTTGGCGATTGAGCACAGGGACCTCGGTAGATTCAATTTTTTTGAGCGTCGAACGATTGCTGAACACGATCCATGAGTGGAGATGGATTCGGTCCACTCCAAGCACTTGCTCGATGGCTTTGAGATGCAATTCATTTTGCTTGATTGGATTGAAGAAGCGTTGTTTTTTACGGCGGGGGAGTGTCTGCGTCCAGTATTGGTCACGTGCCCGACCGAATATCCAACCGCTATAGTTTTTAGACTCGATGACATGTACCCCGGATTGGTTGATTAAAATGACATCGATTTCAGTGGTTCGATCTTTTTTAGAAGGATGGGGGAGATACAGGTTTGTCAGAATTAACGGTTGGAAGAACTTTGACTCAATCTCCGCCACACATAAGTATTCTCCGAATAGACCGGTGTCTTGGACCACTTTGAAGTAAGAATGTCGAGTTTGTTGAGAATACTGACTGTTTTGATAACGTTTGACCTTGTAGAGGATGATAAGTGTGAGGACGAGAAAAATGGGTGCGAATATGCTAATCAAGGTGACGAAAATACCTTCGAACAATTCTGTTAGTAGTGAAGCCATCAAATCCCTCCCTTTGTATCCACTATACAAGAAGCGAGATGATTCATATGTATATTTTTTACAATCGAGGATAATCGTTTTTTACATCATAAAGGACCCATCGAAATGGGTCCTTTTGCTTAGGTTTCATGCTTCAGCGTCTCACGCTCTTCTTCTGTAAAGACTCGAGAACGTCCTAAAAATCGTTTCCCTTCGACACCTTCAAGGGAAAACATACCACCTCGACCATCGACCACATCGATGATCAGTTGTGTATGTTTCCAATAATCATACTGTTTCTCATGGATATAGAAGGGCGTCTCGCCGATTTCACCGAGAAGAACGTCGTGGTCGCCCACCATGAACTCGTCACGTGGGAAACACATGGGAGAGCTCCCGTCACAACATCCTCCTGACTGATGAAAGAGGAGGGGACCGTGTTTTGATTTGAGACGTTCGATGAGTTCGAGCGCGGCGGGGGTGGCCTCGACTCGTCTCACCATCTTAGAAGAACCCGAGCTTTTGTTCGCTGTAGCTGACGAGCATGTTTTTCGTACGTTGATAGTGACCGAGCATCATCTTATGGTTCTCACGACCGATTCCGGACATTTTGTAACCACCGAATGCAGCATGTGCCGGATAGGAGTGGTAACAGTTGATCCAGACACGTCCTGCTTGAATTTCACGACCGAAGCGATATGCACGGTTCATGTCTCGTGTCCACACGCCTGCCCCGAGTCCGTAAAGCGTATCGTTCGCGATGGCGAGTGCCTCCGCATCGTCTTTGAACGTCGTGACGGATAAGACCGGTCCAAAAATCTCTTCTTGGAAGATTCGCATCTTGTTATGGCCTTTGAAGATGGTCGGTTGAATGTAATACCCATCCGCGAGCTCTCCGTCCATCATGTTGCGCTCTCCACCGATTAGGCATTCTGCGCCCTCGTCTTTCCCGATTTGGAGATAAGACAGGATTTTCTCCATCTGTTCGTTCGACGCTTGTGCACCCATCATGACATCGGCATCGAGTGGGTTGCCGAGCTTGATTGCTTTGACGCGTTCTAGCACGCGTTCCATGAACTTGTCATAAATCGACTCTTGAATCAAGGCGCGAGATGGGCACGTACAGACTTCCCCTTGGTTCAAGGCGAACATGACGAGACCTTCGATTGCTTTGTCGAAGAAATCGTCATCTGCGTCCATGATGTCGGCAAAGAAGATGTTTGGTGACTTTCCACCGAGCTCAAGCGTGACAGGGATGATGTTTTGAGAAGCGTATTGCATAATGAGGCGACCCGTTGTCGTCTCACCCGTGAAGGCGACTTTATCGACACGGTCACTCGATGCGAGTGGTTTTCCTGCTTCGAGACCGAAACCGTTCACGATATTGATGACACCAGGTGGTAATAAATCTTCGATGAGTTCCATGAGAACCATGATTGAAGAAGGTGTTTGTTCTGCCGGCTTTAAGACGACACAGTTTCCGGCAGCGAGTGCCGGTGCGAGTTTCCAAACCGCCATCAAAATCGGAAAGTTCCATGGAATGATTTGAGCGACGACGCCGAGTGGCTCATGGAAATGATAAGCGACTGTATCGTGGTCGAGTTCACTGATGCCGCCTTCTTGTGAGCGGATGACCCCTGCGAAGTAACGGAAGTGGTCGATGGCGAGCGGAAGGTCAGCGTTGAGCGTTTCCCGAACTGCCTTCCCATTTTCCCATGTTTCCGCATAGGCGAGCACTTCAAGGTTCTCTTCCATGCGGTCTGCAATTTTATTCAAGATGACAGAACGTTCCGTGACAGACGTCTTGCCCCAATCCTCTTTGGCTGCATGAGCGGCATCCAAAGCAAGTTCAATATCCTCTTTCGTTGAGCGGGCGACTTCACATAATACTTTCCCATTAACAGGAGATGTGTTTTCAAAGTATTCTCCACCAGCCGGTGCGGTCCACTTTCCGTTAATGTAGTTCTCATAACGGTCTTTAAACTGTACTTTCGTTCCTGCTGAGTTCGGTACTTCATAAATCATGATCGTTCCTCCCTTTTCATACGAGATAGAGGAGTTATGTATGCGCTTACATTTTTTAGTAAGCGAACGACTCCCTTTTTTCATCGTAACGGTATGATGTGATAAAAGTCAAAATTTTTCGACAATAATTTGTCAATCTTTTGTAAAAACGTTTTGAACTCAAGATTTGTGGAAATGAGTAGATTGTACACATTAATTCATCCATAAGGAGTGAGTCACGATGGCTAAGACATATCAAGTTGACCCGGCGCATAGTTCGATCACGTTCACGGTCAAGCACATGATGATTTCCAAGGTGAAGGGCGAGTTCAAAGAATTTGATATTAAGGCGAACGGTGAGCCGAGCGATTTAGCGAATGCGAGTGTGAAAGTGACGATTCAGGCAGCATCGATCGACACCAACAACACGGATCGGGATAATCACCTCCGTTCAGGCGATTTCTTCAATGCCGAGGAGCATCCGCATCTCGTCTTTCATTCCACTTCTTTCCGTTCAAAAGGGGGCGGAGAATTCGAAGTGACAGGGGATTTAACGATTCGAGGAACGACTCGGGAAGAGACGTTCGAAGTGGAGTATGAAGGAAGCGCCAAAGACCCATGGGGCAACACGAAACACGCCTTCTCCGGAGAAGGGTCGCTCAACCGTGAGGACTATGGATTAACGTGGAACCAAGCGCTTGAGGCGGGTGGTGTCCTCGTCGATAAGAAAGTCAAATTCGAGTTCGAGCTCCAATTCACTGAATCGGAAGCATAAGAAAAGTCGCTCATCTGAGCGACTTTTTATTGTTCGTATACCAATTTTTTCTGAAGGCTGTCTTCACTAAACACCCAACCTGTAAAGGATGACAACACGTCATTCGTCTGCTCGTCGACGATGACGACCGCAACGAACGGATACATGTTTTTAGAGAAATAACGCAAGTTTGTGAAGCGGTATTCGATCATCCCGTTATGGCGTGTCACAGTGTACGTGTGAATTTTAGAAAATTCGAGGAACGCCTGTAAGTCAGCATTTTTCCGAGCCTCTACGAAATGGAGGTCTTCTTCTCCTGGCATCGGTTTGTCGCGGAAGCGACCGCATTCGATGACTTTGCCTTTTTTCACTTTTACAGCTCCGAGCCCATCGCGGAAACGGACGGCGACATGCCAGTCATCCCAACCGATTCCTGGTGAGATGAACAATTCATGTGCCCCTGCAAAGTGTCTCGCCACGGTAGCGAGCGCACGGTTACGTAATTTAAACTGAATGGCATAGTAACTGATGACAAGCGCAATAAGCAGTGCAAAAATAGGGACAGTCGCACCCGTTATCATCCATAATGCATATGCACCGTAATAAGCGGAGAACAAGTACGGATCAAACGTCCCGATCACGCCCCAGCCGATCCATTTTTTCGAAAAAGGTTGTAGCGCTTGCGTTCCGTAGGCATTGAACAAGTCGACCGTGACATGGAGCAACACGGCGATTTGTGCCATGACCCATAGAGAGGCAGGATTGACGCCGAGGACCGTCCCGATGACGGCGCTGACGATGATTGGCCAAGCAAGAAGCGCGGTGATTCCATGTGAACGACCACGATGTTGGCGTAAATACGTACTATTTCCTTTTAACTTAAAGACGGTGTCGAAGTCTGGTGCATGTGAGCCGACGAGAGCCGTGGCTGTCATGGCTAAAAACAGTTGTGCATCACCTGACACTTCCGGGCTGAGCGTCGCGATGGCACTTAAACCAAGTCCCATACCAATGTGTGTCGCAGTATCCAATGTGCGTCAGCACCTCCATCAATAATGAAAGAATTACGTCATCTATTCCTATTTATCATACAATATTTTTAAAACGAGGGGAAACACAATGCTTAATCTTGATAAATTGTTCATAAATTATAATATTCATCATTTTAACGAGGAACTCGTCACCTGGTTCAATCGCGAAAAGCGTGATTTACCTTGGCGTCATGCGAAAAATCCTTATCGCGTGTGGGTGAGTGAAGTGATGTTGCAACAGACACGAGTCGATACGGTCATCCCATATTACAACCGGTTCATGGAACGCTTTCCGACGCTCGAAGATCTCGCAGCTGCTGACACGGATGAGGTCGTAAAGTATTGGGAAGGGCTCGGGTACTACTCTCGCATCCGGAACTTACATGAAGCGGTCAAAGAAGTCGCTTCTGTTTACGAGGGAATCGTCCCGGAGGAGAAAGAACGTTTCGAGAAACTAAAAGGGGTCGGACCGTATACGACGGGAGCCGTACTGTCGATTGCCTACAATCAACCGGAGCCGGCTGTGGATGGAAACGTCATGCGCGTGATGTCCCGTCAATTCGGAATCTATGACGACATCGCACTGCCGAAGACACGCAAAATCTTCGAACAAGTCGTTCGTCGATTGATGGACCCGACTCACGCATCCGATTTTAACGAGGGTGTGATGGAGTTGGGTGCTACGGTCTGCACACCGAAAAATCCGATGTGCTCGCTCTGTCCCGTGCAAGACACTTGTTATGCATATGCGCATCATGTACAAGATGAGCTACCGGTCAAAACGAAGAAGGGAGCAGCACGTGTCGAAATGTATGACGCGCTATGCATCGAGAAAGACGGAAAAATCGCATATGAACAACGACCGGACAAAGGGTTGCTCGCTGGGATGTGGCAATATCCGCTTATGGATCGAGGAACGGGGGAACAACTTAACGGAACGTATCTCGGGCAAGTGAAGCATGTCTTCTCTCATATCGTTTGGTATATCGATTTATATCGTGTCGATACGCTTCCGACGGATGACGTCGTCTGGCTAGACGCTTCGGAACGCGAGGTGAAGACGGTTTCTGTTGCTCAACAAAAATTAGAACGATTGGTAGGTGACGAACGTGAGACGATTTGAGGTAGAGTCGACATATGATTCGACGGTAGATGTGCTTTGGGATTTGTTACAGGATGCCTCACTTTTGACGAAGCTGACAAAGTTTCCTAAAGTACGCTTAGTGGGGGACGGCGCCTCGGTCGAAGGGAATGAAGTGAAGTTGTTCGTTGGGGTCGGTCCGGTGGAACTGCCATGGACCAGTGCCATCACCGTTGTGGGAAACCAAGCATTTTGCGATCAAGGAAAGACGTTACCGTTTCCGTTCAAGCGGTTCACACACGTGCATCGGGTTGAGTCGCGTGATGGTAAGGCGGTCATGATCGATGAAGTAACGTTCGATAGCTATGTTCCGAACATACTCGTCGAGTATTTCGTGCTTCGGCCGATGTTCCAAGAACGGGCGCGGGCCTTCCAAAAAACACTAAATTCATGAAAATAAGAGATTTCCTTTTTCATTGGTTCTGAAAGTCGCTATAATTAAATATGAGAATTGTATAGCATCATAGCGGAAAGGAGGAGCTTATGAGCTTATTTCCCAAAGCAGGTAGCAAAATCGAGATACAGAGCTACAAGCACAACGGAACTTTGCATCGCGTTTGGGAAGAAACGCTCGTCCTTCAGTCGTCAAAAACGGATATGATCGGATTCAATGATCGCATCATGGTCAGCGAGTCAGACGGTCGGCAATGGAGAACGCGAGAGCCGGCAATTTGCTACTTTTCATCTGAGTATTGGTTCAATGTCATCTGTATGATTCGCGAAGACGGGATTTACTACTACTGTAATCTAGGTTCGCCGACTACATTTGATGGGGATGAACGTGCCATCAAATATATCGATTACGATTTGGACATCAAGGTGTTCCCGGATATGTCGTACACGATTTTAGATGAAGATGAATATGAGCGGCATCGTCGCGAGATGAATTATCCGAAAGCGATTGATCGAATCTTGAAGCAGAACGTGCAAGAACTGATCAACTGGATTCGAGGACGGAAAGGGCCGTTCAACCCAACATTCGTCGATGAATGGTATCGCGAATACGAAGCACGTTACCGGAGATGATTCCTCATCTCCGCTTTTTTTCTTAAGTCAGGAGGCATTATGGGTAGTATTAAACGTTATTTGCAGTTTGTTCGTCCGTATAAGAAACAAATTGCCCTTACCATTTTCGTCGGGATTTTGAAGTTTTCCATCCCGCTCGGATTACCGTTACTTTATAGATATGTCATCGATAACTATTTGACGGACGATGCGCCGAAGCAGGACTACACGACGCTCGTCTGGTTGTTCAGCATCGTTTTCTTCGTCTTCTTGGTCCTCAAGCCACCGATCGAATACTTGCGTCAATATTTGGCGCAGTGGGCCGCAACGCGTGTCTTGTTCGATGTGCGGAACCGGTTATTCGACCACGTCCAAAAGTTGTCACTCCGCTATTATTCAAACAATAAGACGGGACAAATCATTTCAAGGATCATCAATGACGTCGAACAGACGAAAGACTTCGTCATCACCGGGCTGATGAATATTTGGCTCGACATGGTCACCATCCTTATCGCCATCGGGATCATGTATACGATTGACCCGCAACTCACGTTGATTGCGATTTTACCACTTCCGTTTTATGCGATCGCAGTCCGCTATTTCTATGGGCGGTTGCGTCGTTTGACGCGTGAACGGTCGGCGGCACTCGCTGATTTACAAGGGCATTTGACAGAGCGTGTCAACGGGATGGCGGTCATTCGGAGTTTTGCGCTAGAGCCATATGAGAATAAGGCATTTGAACAACAGAACGGTGGTTTCCTGAACGCGGCACTTAAACATACGAGTTGGAACGCCAAGACGTATGTCGTCGTATCGACCATCACCGACATCGCGCCAATCCTCATCTTCACGACGGCATCGTGGCTCGTCATTCAAGAAGCGGTATCGCTCGGGACGCTCGTCGCGTTCATCGCGTACATCGACCGACTCTATGCACCGCTCGGTCGTCTCGTCAACTCGGCGACGACACTCACGCAGTCGGTCGCTTCGATGGACCGTGTCTTTGAGTTCTTGGATGAGACATATGATATCGAGGAGAAACCGAACGGGTTCGTCCCGTTGTCGACAGCGGGTAAAATCGACCTTGAGCATGTGAGTTTTTCGTATGAACAGGACGGGACACGAGCGTTGAACGATGTGAACCTTCAAATCCGCTCTGGTGAACGCGTGGCGTTTGTCGGAATGTCCGGTGGAGGGAAGTCGACACTCGTCAGTTTGATTCCGCGTTTCTATGACGTGACGGATGGAAGCATCAAAATCGACGGCGTCGATGTGCGTGATTTCAAATTACGTGCACTTCGTGATCAAATCGGAATGGTCATGCAGGATTCGGTCCTCTTCAGCGAATCGGTCGCGATGAATATTCGGATGGGGAAACCGGATGCGACGGATGAAGAAGTCATCGCGGCGGCCAAGGCGGCGAACGCCCATGAGTTTATCTCGAAATTACAGGACGGGTATGCGACACCGGTCGGGGAGAAAGGTGTCAAACTGTCTGGTGGACAGAAGCAACGGCTTGCGATTGCACGTGTCTTTTTGAAGAATCCACCAATCTTGATTTTAGACGAGGCGACGAGTGCGCTTGATTTAGAAAGTGAAGCGATGATTCAAGACTCGCTGGCCCGTCTGACGAAAGGGCGGACGACGTTAATCGTTGCCCACCGTTTGTCGACCATTACGGACGCCGATCAAATCGTCGTCGTGGATAACGGTCAAATCATGGAGACGGGTACGCATGAAGAGCTGATGCGTCGTCGCGGGGCGTATTATGACCTGTATATGATTCAAGATTTAGCTGTAGTTGAATAATGAAAAAAGTCGAGTCCCTATGGGCTCGACTTTTTTAGCGGTCTAAAAATCGTTTACGAACATCTGGTGAAGGGAGTGTGCACACTTCCTTCTTTCCAAATAGACGTGTCCGATATTTGGCGAACAACGTATATCCATGATCACGAATCGGTCTAGGTATGAAACGAATGAGTCGAAGCAGGCGCCAACGGCCATCAAGGTGTTCGGCAATTCGAATCGCAGCGTCTGATTTTAAGTAAGGAACCCCTTCCTCAATATAGACGATGCTGTCGACTGATTCCGGGATCCGGTGTCGTGCTCGGAGCGACTGACCGACCTCGCTTTGGAGCGAAGCAAAGTGAATCGAGGCGTGTCGATCATGACGAATGATGAACTGAACACTGGCATCACAGAAGTTGCAATCGCCATCAAATAAAACAATCGCAGGCAAGTACTTCGCCTCCTTCATCGTACTGTTTTACCGTTTTGTCTTCATGTTAAACGTCAAGCAGCGAGTTGGCGAGCAGGTTGCATCTTGTAGAGCGATACATAATACAAGTAAGCACCGAGAGCACCGAAGACAAACATGTAACCGCTCATCAAGACCGGACCGATGAACGCGCCGACGACAATTCCTGCCGCAGCAACCAACTTGGCTCCATGGAATGTGAGCCCGCCGAACGCAAGGTAGGAAGCCCGACGTTCAGGATCGAGGAGGTCAACCTGTTTCACTTGCCGAATTGGAGAGTAGAGGAGTTCGCCGATTGTGAAGATGATTGCGAGTGTGGCCAGGATGATAAAGGAGTTCATCGAGGTAATGGCGGCGTATGCTGTGATATATAACGATAAGCCAATGAAAAACACGGTCTTCTCTTTGAAACGTTTGACGAAAGCGGTGACCGCAAACGTGATGGCGACGACGAGCAAGGTGTTCTCTAGTTGCATAAACGCCATCATGCGTACCCCGTCAAAAGGTATCCCGAGAATTTGACGACTTTCGAATGACTCTGCTAAATGGACACCGATGTAGTTCGCCATATGAAACTCGGTCGAAAAGACGAGCATACTTCCAAATACGAATGTGATCCAACGGCGGTCACGTAACGCGATTTTATAGTTTTCGATGACGCCATGAATCGGGTTTGACGGTGTTGAACGATTTCCGGTGTACGTGTCGACCAAATAGCGTTGAAGGACGATGGTGGTCACAGTGAGAATGACCGTCATACCGATAAAGAGGGCAAAACGATGGTCGCGATAGAAGGCACCGCCAAGCATGACGCCTCCGGCGATAGCCAAGTTGACGAGCCAGTAGTCATACACGTAGATGGCTTTTCGATTCGATTCTTCCATGGAGTCGATGACGATTGCCTCAAGTGCCGGATAGTTCAATCCGTTCGAAACGGCATGTCCGAAGTAGAGGATGGCGACGACGAGTGCCCAGTTATTCGATGGGTGAATGGCGATGGTCATCCCAAGAAAACAGATGATTTGAATCACCTGGCCAATTTGTAAGACAACCTTCCGATTGAACCGATCGGAAAAGTACCCACCGAATAGACCGGTCAAGTAACCGACGATAACGAATGAGGTCATGATGATTCCAGCGGGAACTTTCCCCAACTCTTCTGAGAAATAGAGTGCCATGAATGGGAAAATGGCTGATCCGACGATTCGAATACAAAATCCGCAAACGAGTCGCAAACGGACATTTAATGGAAAATCATTAAATTTCATATGGTGAGCACCTCCTTGGTTCTACTGTAATGGGGGACGGTACATGATAAAAAGAGACACTTTTTTTAAAGATGTCCCCTTTTACCAAAAAAGAGATGCTCACGCATCTCCCTCTCTTACAATTGAGCAAACGAGCGGTGGACCGCTTCGATCGTCTCTTCGATATCTTGTTCCGTATGCTCTGTCGTCAAGAACCAGGCCTCATATTTCGATGGAGCCAAGTTCACGCCATTCTCCAGCATCAACTTGAAGAAACGTCCGAACTTCTCACCATCTGACTTTTCCGCACCTTCATAGTCGGTGACGATTTCATCCGTGAAGTAAACGGTGAGTGCCCCCTTCAAGCGGTTGAGCGTGATGGTAATGTCATGCTTTTCTGCCGCCTCGCGGATGCCAGCTTCCAGTTTTGCACCGAGTGCGTCTAATTTCTCATAGACACCAGGTTGCTCGAGCACTTCAAGGCAAGCGATTCCTGTCGCCATCGAGGCGGGGTTACCGGCCATCGTGCCGGCTTGATATGCAGGTCCGAGTGGAGCGACCGTTTCCATGATTTCAGCCTTGCCCCCGTAAGCACCGATTGGTAGACCGCCACCGATAATCTTACCGAGCGCTGTCATATCCGGTTCGATGCCATACACTTGTTGGGCACTTCCGTATGTGAAACGGAACGCCGTGATGACCTCATCATAGATGACGAGTGCGCCGTGTTCATGAGTGATATCATTGACAGCTTGTAGGAAACCTGGCTTCGGTTCGACGATTCCGAAGTTCCCGACAATCGGTTCGACGAGGACACATGCGACCTGGTCTCCCCATTCTTTCATCATCTCGCGATACGCTTCGACGTCGTTGAATGGGACGGTGATGACTTCTTTGGCAGTGGCTTTTGTTACACCTGCAGAGTCCGGAGAACCGAGTGTCGCTGGACCACTACCTGCCGCAATCAGCATGAGATCCGAATGACCGTGATAACAACCGCTGAATTTCACAACGAGTTCACGACCGGTGTAAGCACGGGCGACTCGTACTGTCGTCATGACGGCTTCCGTCCCCGAGTTCGTGAATCGTACTTTGTCCATCGAAGGGATGGCTTGTTTTAGTTTCTTCGCAAACTCGACTTCGAGACGATGAGGTGTCCCGTAAAGTAAGCCTTTTAAAGAAGCATTGACGAGCGCTTCATGAATATGTGGATGGGCGTGACCGGTAATGATTGGACCGTACGCTGCCAAATAATCGATGTAGCGATTCCCGTCTACATCATAGAAATAGGCGCCTTCGCCGCGTTCCATATATACAGGAGCACCGCCACCGACCGCTTTGAATGAGCGGGACGGACTGTTGACACCTCCGACGATATGAGTGAGTGCATCTTGGTACAATGCATCAGATGACTGACGAGTTGATGAAGTAGTCATATGTATTGCCTCCTTATTCAAATTCGCACTTATTGTAACATAGCCGTCAACCGCTTAAGCTCAGTGTTTGACGAGTAGTTGAGAAATCAGTACACTATTTATAAAGATTACTATGTAAGAAATAAGTTAATGTTCAAAACTATTTCGCATGAATTTTATAGAAGAAATGAGGGATTGACGTGGGAAGCGAAATGCTTGACCATGCTGTTCAGTCGCTCCGGGAACATGGAGTCAGAATGACGCCTCAGCGCCAGGCCATTTTGGAGTACCTCGTCACGGAGCATAGTCACCCGACTGCGGATGACATTTATAAGGCACTAGCCGCACGGTTTCCGAACATGAGTGTGGCCACTGTATACAACAACTTGCGCGTCTTTAAAGAGGTAGGTCTCGTTCAAGAAATGAACTACGGGGACGCCTCGAGTCGTTTTGACTTTGTGACATCGAAGCACTATCACATCATCTGTGACACGTGTGGAAAAGTCGTCGACTTTAACTATCCTGTATTAGATGAAATCGAATCGGTTGCATCTCAATTGACTGGATTCAAAGTTGATCGTCACCGCCTTGAAGTGTACGGAACGTGCCCGTCTTGTCAGTCTGAACAATCGCAAACACATTAAAAAACCACATCCGAGCAGTCGGATGTGGTTTTTGTGTTAGTCCGTTTGTTGTGACTGACGTTTGTTGTATTTCTCATCGAACTCTTTACCTTCAAGTGAGCGGTCGATTGTGAGCGGTTCGTCGCAATGCATACATAAGTCGACGCGTCCAAGCATCTTCGTCTCTTTTTCACAGTTCGGACAAGTCACGATGATGGCTTTTGTCGAGGCCATCCCAACGATGAAGTAAAGGGCAGAGCTCGCAAGTACCATGACAAATCCGAGAAGCATGAAAATAATCATGAGCCAGGTGATGGATTTGGCGAGAAGGCCGAGATACATGACCCCGATCCCACCGAAGATAAGAAGTAATGCTATATTACGTGCGCGGTTGATTTTGTTCCCCCGTTTTTTCATGAGTGAATCCCTCCAATAGTCTGTCTCTATCATAGCTCATCTTCAAACGAGTGAGAAGTTCCTGCACTTTTTCGGCAGGAGTTTTTTGAAAAGAGGGCGAAATTGGTTCGTATCGAAAATGACAATCGTCATATATAGTCAACTTGCGATTGGGAGAGAAGGGGTCCAGATGACGATGGAATATGCGACTCGCACCATTTACTCAGAATATGCTGCATTAAAAACGACACTCGGGATTATTGAAGTGAAGAAAAAGCGGGCACGTGATCCGTTGACGGATCAATCGGATCGCCTGCTCATTGTGATTGAAGCAAAACCAGAACCGTTTTGGACGGTGAAACACTATCAGGTCGGTCAAGAAAAAATTGTCCTGCACGTAGTCAGTGACTCGATGATGGATCGGTGGATTGTCTTGAATGAAAATCGGCGAGCCATTCATTGGATTGAAGACGGAATCGTCTTGTTCGAACGAAATGAGTATATTTTAGAGTTACGACAGCGCAACCGTAATTTAACGAATCGGGAACAACGTTTACAACTCTCAATCTCTTTCGCAAAGTTGTTGCGTCGGTTTGAAGACGGACGTTATCTATTTTTAGAAGGGGAGTTCCAAGACGCCTTCACTCAGATTCATCATGCGCTCACTCACCTGGCACGCCTCTCGATTCTTGAGGCGGGGATTCATCCGGAAATCGTATTGTGGGAACAGGTACGAGCCATTGACCTCGAGATTTATAAGCTGCACGATGAATTGGTCGGAGGACAAGAATCGCTTGAACAGCGCATCCACCTTGTCGTCATTGGCATGGAACATTTGATTCAATCGAAAGTGTTGCCGGGGACGTTGTTATTACTTCAGACGATGCAGGAGAAAGGCGGAGCGTGGACGTTCTCAGAATTGATGGAACATCCGAATTTGAATGAGCTCCGTGTCGACCTTGGAAGCATCATTGGTTTTTTAGTGAAAAAAGGGTATGTTCGAACGGTCACGAGACCGACGAAAGGGGTCGGGGTAGAGGCAGTGCTTTATGAGATTGCTTAACTTCCCTTTCCTAGGAACAATGAGGAGAAAATCAGTTATATGAAACTATTGAAATTTAGCGTGGGAACCGTCTTTATTTTATTTGTCACGATTGTGATTTCTGTCTTTGTCGCCCTTTTTACGATGGGAGACCCCATCACACTTGGGCGACCGATTATTTGGACGATATGGTATATGGCCGTTCTACTAATCATATGTATGGGACTCTATGATTTTTCGTCCTTTTCAAAACAAAAGATTCGAAAAGTTCTCGGCTGGGGTGCGTTAGTCGGTGCTGTCCTCTTCGCTTCTGTGAAAGGATATTATATGTATCAAGATAGTTTGAAGATTGAGGAACGCGGTGTGGAGTTGATGGATTATCAGCCGTTCACGGATTCAGAACAATTGGCGAGACTCGATCACGAGGCTTCGGTGAAGTTTGAGGAAGGTTTGCCGCGATTAGATGGAGCGACAGCGCTCTATCCGATGTACGCTTCATTCGTGGAAGCAGTCTATCCGGACTCGGAAACGTATGATCCATATAATGATCAAACGAGTAAAGTCGTGTCGACGACAACACCGGAAGCATACAGCCGACTGATGAACGATCAGACCGACTTGATTTTCGTTGCTGGTCCATCTGACCGTCAATTGAAGGTTGCGAAACAAAAAAACGTTTCTTTACATATGACGGCGATTGGAAGGGAAGCATTTGTGTTCTTCGTCCATGAAGATAACCCGGTCGATTCTTTGACGATGGAACAAGTTCGGGGGATTTATTCAGGAGACATTCGGAATTGGGAAGAGGTCGGAGGGGACTCGGAATCCATTCGTGCTTTTCAACGACCGGAGGACAGTGGCAGTCAAACGGCGTTACAAAAGATGATGGGCGAACAAAAGCTCATGGAGGCGCCGGTAGAAGATGTTCCTGAAGGGATGGGTGGAATCATTCAACAAACTTCATCGTATCGGAACCATAAAAATGCGATTGGATTTTCATTTAGATACTATGCGACAGAAATGGTGCATGACTATGAAATCAAGTTACTTCGCATAGATGGAATCGAACCGACCGTTGAAACGATTCAGGATGGATCGTATCCACTGACTTCTGAATTTTATGCGGTGACTACGGAAGAGAAGGCAGAGCGATATGAAGAATTTCTAAAATGGCTAGAAAGCGAGGATGGGCAGACGTTAGTTGAGAAGACGGGCTATGTCCGTCTCGATTAATACAAAGCAGAAGGTTTACTTTTCATCATGTTGATGGGAAGTAAATCTTTTTTAGTTTTTATTGTTTTTTGTATTGACGAAGTGGTAAATAGAGATTATAGTTATAAAAGTTGTCACGGCAAAAGATTATTTCAGAAAAACAATTTGTGAAAAAGTTGTTGACGAAAACAATCAAAACGTGATAGATTAATTAAGTCGCCAAGAGCGGCAGACGAACTTTGAAAACTGAACGATGAGGCAAAAATAAGTTTTACAATTTTTGAATGAAGCGCAAGCTTCGTCAATTTAA